>NZ_JAAGPS010000125.1:0-20280 GCF_017105025.1 Paraburkholderia sp. Ac-20336
GCGCGGCGAGCGCGCGTGCGGCGGCAAGGCGGTCGCGCTGCACGGCGGGCGCGTCGCTGCCGAGAAGGCGTGCTGCTTCGAGCGGATGCGGCGTCAGGATGCAGGGATCGCCTTGCGCGCCGCGCGCGGCCACTGCGGCGGCAAGTGCGGGGTCTTGTGCGATCAGGTTCAGCGCGTCGGCATCGAGAAGCTTCGGCACGTCGAGTTGCAGCACGTCGCGCAGCACTTGCGTCGCGCGTTCGCGTTGCCCCATGCCGCAGCCGATCGCGAGCGCGTCCATTGTGTCGAGCGGCAGTGTGTCGGGTGCGTGCAGCATCAGTTCGGGATGCGGTGGATCGTAGGGCGGTGCGCCGTCGCCGAGCAGCGCGACGTGGACCTTGCCCGCGCCCGCGTAGAGCGCAGCGCGCGCCGCGAGGATCGCCGCGCCGCACATGCCGGTGTCGCCGCCGACCACTGCGAGGCTGCCGAACGTGCCCTTGTGGGTCGCGAAGTCGCGCGGCGGCATGAAGGTGCCGAAGAGGTCGGGCGCGTTCAGCCGGATGGCGGCGAGCGGGGTGCTGAGGGGGCGGCTGTTTGTGCTGTTGATGGCGTTGCCGTTGCTCGCATCGTTGCTTGTGTCGCTGCCCGTGCCGCTTTCCACACCGTCGCTTGCACCGTGATTCGTACTGCCGCTCGCCGCGTGTCCCATAGCGCGACTCGCAGCGTGGTCCGCATCACTGTTCGCGTCAGTGACAGCCCCACTCGCATCGCCATTGCCACCACCATCGACCCCTCTGCCCAAGCCGATCGGCGCGAGCATCAGATGGCCGGCGAGGTCGCGGCCTTGCGCGGTGAAAAGTCCCGGCTTCGCGCCGATGAACGTGATCGTGTGCGTCGCGCGGACAGTCGCTGCGCCGCTGCCGCCGACCACCGTACCGGTGTCGCCATCGAGGCCGCTCGGCACGTCGAGCGCAAGCACGATGCCGTGCGTCGGACGCGTCGCGCTGCGTTGCGACAGCAGACGCGCGACGCTCGCGAACACGCCATCGAGCGGCCGCGCGAGGCCGATGCCGAACATGCCGTCGACGAGCCAGCCATAGCCATCGAGCGAGGCCGGCGGCGCCGCGCTGATCGGCACGCCGGCGGCGCGCGCGAGGTCGAGCGCCCAGCGCGCGTCGGCCGGCTTCACCTCGACCGGCATGCCGAGCTCCACGGTGACGCCAGCCTTGTGCAACTCTGTTGCTACAACCAGCGCGTCGCCGCCGTTGTTGCCGGGGCCGGCGATCAACCAGACACGTTGCTGCGATTTCGTCACCGACGTGTCGGCGGCGATCCGTTCGAGCAGGAAGCGTGCGGCGGTGTGACCTGCGCGCGCCATCAGCGTGTGCTCGGGCAGCGCGGCGGCGGCCTGCGATTCGGCGATCCGCAGATCGTTCAGCGTGAGTAGTGGCAGCGCGCGATGGGGCGGGGCGGTCAACGGACCGAGAAACGTGGGTAGCGAGTTTTCTGCGTCTGTCATGGCGAATCCGGCGGTGCGCCCGCGGCGAGGCGGGCAGGCTTGGGAATCGCTATGGTAGTGCCGATGTCGTGTCGATGGGCGCGTGCTGTGTGGCGACGTCGCCGCGTGCGCGGCGGAACGCCCGGCATGCGAGCGGTGCAAGCGGTGAGGGCGTGCGCCAATGAGTCGGTGCGATGAGTCAGCGGATAAGCCCTCTGCCTTGATCGAGGTATCGCGACCGCATGGACCGTCACGCCTTGAGCGCGTCTTGTCGCGACATAGCCGGAGGGAGAAACCGGCCTGCCGGCGTTGGAACTCAAAACGCAGGAAGTCAAAACGCCAAGAACTAGCAAAACGCCAGAAACCGGCAAGAACCGCCGCCAGCCCCACGCGTCCTGGCACGAGCTTTACTGAAACCGCTCCGGCCGCAACGCCGCGAGCGTTTCCGGCGGAAGCGCCGACGCCTGCTCCGTCATCAGATCGGCGACGAGCCGGCCCGAGCCCCAGGCCAGCCCCCAGCCCGCCGGCCCATGTCCGGCGTTGACGAACAGACGCGGATGCAGCGCGTTGCCGATCACCGGCAAGCCATCCGGCGACAGCAGCTTCACGCCTTCCCACGGCAGTGCCGCCGAAATCCGTGCGGCGCCCGGAATCCAGTCGTGCGTCGCCTGGCCGAGCAGCGCGAGCGCCTCACTGGTCAGCGCCTCGCCGAGCGGCTTGTCGAGCTGGCTCGCGCCTTGCAGCACCGCGCCGCCGGCAACGCGCAGCCGATGGTTCATGCGGCTGATGCCGATGCGCTTGACCGCGTCGACGATCGCGACGTGCGGCGCGCATTCCTCGTGCGCGATCGGCGCGACGAGCGTATGGATGCGCAGCGCATGCAGCGGCAGCCGCAGGCCCGCGCGCTCGAGCAGCGCGAGGCTGCGGTGGCCGGCCGCGACCACGACCGCGTCGGCATGCACCACGTCGACTTCGCGCGCGCGCAGCGCGTCGTCGCGCGGCGTGAGTTCGACCGTCGCGCGCTGGCTTTCGAGGCGGATCGCCGAGACTTCGCGGCCCAGCATGAACTGCACGCTGCCCTCGATATCGAGAGTCTGTTTGACGAGCTTGGCGAAGAGCGGGCAGTTCGCGGTGCGCTCGTGCTCGAACAGCACGCCGCCCGCGAATGCCGGCTCGGTCGGCACCGCATGCTCGAAGGCCGCGCATTCGGCTGGTGTCAGCACGTGATGCGGCACCTCGAACCGGCGCAGCAGATCGAACGCGGTTGCGTTCTGCTCCCATTCGTGAGCGGCGCGCACGAGGTAAAGCAGTCCGCTTGCCTGTTCGAATTCGAGCCCGAAGCGCGCTTCCACGTCGGCCATCGATTCGCGCGAGGCTTCGATCAGCGGGCGCAGCAGCGCGTACTGGCGCGCGAACGCCTCGGGTTCCTGAAGCTCGGCGAGCCGCTTGACGAACTGCCGCGCGGGCCCGTTGAAGCCGGTCTTGCTGATCACGCCGTTTTTCGCGTTGTGGCGGCTGGCCATGAAGGTCGGGCCGAACCAGACGTCGAGCGGCGTGGGCCGCACGGTGCCGCCTTGTCCGTAAGTGGCGCCTTGCGCGACGGTCGCGTGCCGTTCGACGACGCAGACGCGGTGGCCGGCCGCGCGCAGGTGATAGGCGGTGGCGACGCCCGCTATCCCGCCGCCAATGACGATGACATCCATGCTCTGATTCGATGTGCCGACGGGCCGCTCGCGCGCCTTCCCGTTGGGCGTGACATGCGGCGCGCTACCGCGTGAGACCTCGTTCGCGCGCCGATCGGGTGAAAGGGCGAATGATAGCAGCCAAACCGCCGGCGCGGCGACGCGCACGGCACCGCGCGGCGCGCTTCGCGCGTGCGCCGAAGCCCGCTGGACGCCCGTTCCCGGGGTATAATCCCGGACTTCCTTTCCGCCTCACGTCGCCTGCATGCGCGACTCTCCGGCATCATTGAGCGACGCAACGTCAAGTCCCATGGCCCACTTCTCGTGTTTCCCCGGCGCTTCGGCCCTTTCCGATTTCCGTCAAACCCGCCTGCTCGAAACGCTGACGCGCATCGACGCGAATATCACCGGCGTGCGCGGCCAGTATCTGCACTTCGTCAACGCCCAGACCGAACTGTCCGCTGAAGACAGCGCGAAGGTCGAGGCGCTGATGCACTATGGCGATCCGTTCGAAGCCGGCAAGGAGCGGGGCGCCGTCGAGACCTTCCTCGTCGTGCCGCGCTTCGGCACCGTGTCGCCGTGGGCCAGCAAGGCAACCGACATCGCGCAGCTGTGCGGCCTCGCCCAGGTGCGCCGCATCGAGCGCGGCGTCGAGTACACGGTCACGCTGAAAAGCGGCCTGCTCGGCGGCAAGAAGGCGCTCTCCGACGAAGCGCGCGCGGCCGTCGCCGCGGCGCTGCACGACCGCATGACCGAGAGCGTCGCGCCGTCGCGCGAGCATGCGCTGCATCTGTTCGACGAACTGCCGGCCAAGCCGCTGCAAACCGTCGACGTGCTCGGCCGGGGCCGCGCCGCGCTCGAAACCGCCAACGCGGAACTGGGCCTCGCGCTCGCCGACGACGAAATCGACTACCTCGTCGACGCCTTCACGAAGCTCGGCCGCAATCCGACCGACGTCGAACTGATGATGTTCGCGCAGGCCAACAGCGAGCACTGCCGCCACAAGATCTTCAACGCGGACTGGACCATCGACGGCGAGAAGCAGGACATTTCGCTGTTCAACATGATCCGCAACACCGAGAAGCTGAATCCGCAGGGCACGATCGTCGCCTATTCGGACAACTCGGCGATCATGGCGGGCGGCATGGCCGAGCGCTGGTTCCCGCGCACGCCGGCCGAAGCCGGCGCGAACGGCTTGCCCGAGCACTACCGCCGCGGCGTCGAGCTCACGCACACGCTGATGAAGGTCGAAACGCACAATCACCCGACCGCGATCTCGCCGTTCCCGGGCGCCGCGACCGGCGCGGGCGGCGAAATCCGCGACGAAGGCGCGACCGGCCGTGGCGCGCGTCCGAAGGCGGGGCTCGCGGGCTTCACGGTGTCGAACCTCGAACTGCCGGACGCCGTCGAGTCGTGGGAAAACGCGCGCGATGCCGCGCAGCCGCTCGAACAGCGCAATCCGGCCGCGCAGCACGAAGCCTACGGCCGCCCGGACCGCATCGCCTCGCCGCTGCAGATCATGATCGACGGTCCGCTCGGCGGCGCCGCGTTCAACAACGAATTCGGCCGGCCGAACCTCGGCGGCTATTTCCGCGCTTACGAGCAGAACGTCGCGGGCCTCGTGCGCGGCTATCACAAGCCGATCATGATCGCCGGCGGCATCGGCAATATCTCCGACCAGCACACGCACAAGCACGATCTGCCGGAAGGGTCGCTGCTGATCCAGATCGGCGGCCCGGGCATGCGCATCGGCATGGGCGGCGGTGCTGCGAGTTCGATGGCGACCGGCACCAACACGGCCGAACTCGACTTCGACTCGGTGCAGCGCGGCAACCCCGAAATCGAGCGGCGCGCGCAGGAAGTCATCAACGCGTGCTGGCAGCTCGGCGAGAAGAACCCGATCCTCAGCATTCACGACGTCGGCGCGGGCGGTTTGTCGAACGCGTTCCCCGAAGTGGTGGACGGCGCGGGCAAGGGCGCGGTGTTCGAACTGCGCAAGATCCAGCTTGAAGAAAGCGGCCTGTCGCCGCGCGAAATCTGGTCGAACGAAGCGCAGGAGCGCTACGTGCTCGCCATCGCGCCGGCCGATCTGCCGGCGTTCGAAGCGATGTGCCGGCGCGAGCGCTGCCCGTTCGCGGTGATCGGCACGGCCACCGCCGAGCGTCAGCTGAAGCTGATCGATGCCGAGCAGAGCGAAGCCGCGCATCAGCCCGTCGATATGCCGATGGAAGTGTTGCTCGGCAAGCCGCCTCGCATGCATCGCGACGTCAGGCGCATCGAGCGCAAGCTCGAACCGGTCGAGGTGACCGGCCTCGCGCTGCAGGACGTCGCGCAGAGCGTGCTGCGTCATCCGACGGTGGCGAGCAAGTCGTTCCTGATTACGATCGGCGACCGCTCGGTCGGCGGCACGACCGCGCGCGACCAGATGGTCGGTCCGTGGCAGGTGCCGGTGGCCGACGTCGCGATCACGACGATGGACTACGCCGGTTTCCGCGGCGAAGCGATGACGATGTCCGAGCGCACGCCGCTCGCCGTGATCGATGCGCCGGCTTCGGGCCGCATGGCGGTCGGCGAGGCGATCACGAACATCGCCGCGGCGCCGATCGCGTCGCTCGACAAGCTCAAGCTGTCGGCCAACTGGATGGCCGCGTGCGGCGCACCGGGCGAAGACGCGGCGCTCTACGACACGGTCAAGGCGATCGGCATGGAGCTGTGCCCGGCGCTCGGCATCAGCATTCCGGTCGGCAAGGATTCGCTGTCGATGCGCACGCGCTGGGAAGACCGCGGCGTCGCCAAGGAAGTGGTCGCGCCGGTCTCGCTGATTATCTCGGCATTCGCGCCGGTCGAAGACGTGCGCCGCCATCTGACGCCGCAACTGCGCCGGGTCGCCGACGCCGGCGATTCGGTGCTGATCGCGATCGACCTCGGCCGCGGCAAGCATCGTCTCGGCGGCAGCATCCTCGCGCAGGTCACGCAGCAGGTCGGCGACACGGTGCCCGATGTCGACGATCCCGAAGACCTCAAGCGCTTCTTCAACGCGATCCAGTCTCTCAACCGCGACGGCAAGCTGCTCTCGTACCACGACCGCTCGGACGGCGGCCTGTGGGCGACGGTCTGCGAAATGGCGTTCGCGGGTCACGCGGGCGTGTCGCTGAACGTCGACATGCTCGTGCTCGACGCGAACCACGAATCCGATTACGGCGACGCGAAGGACTGGGCCAAGCAGACGAGCGGCCGCCGCGAAGACCGCACGATTCGCGCGCTCTTCAACGAAGAGCTCGGCGGCGTGATCCAGGTGCGCGCGGCCGATCGCGACGCCGTGCTCGGCGCGTTGCGCGAGCACGGCCTGTCGGCCTGCTCGCATGTGATCGGCAAGGTCAATGAGCGCGACGTGATCGAGGTCTATCGCGACGCGAAGAAGGTCTACGAAGCGCCGCGCGCCGAACTGCATCGCACGTGGAGCGAAGTGAGCTGGCGCATCGCGCGTCTGCGTGACAACCCCGCTTGCGCCGACGCCGAATACGACACGCTGCTCGACGCGGCCGACCCCGGCATCGCGCCGGTGCTGAGCTTCGATCCGGCGCAAGACGTGGCGGCGCCGTTCGTGGGCAAGGGCGCGCGTCCGCGCGTCGCGATCCTGCGCGAGCAGGGTGTGAACTCGCACCTCGAAACGGCCTATGCATTCGATCGCGCCGGTTTCGACGCGCACGACGTCCACATGAGCGATCTGCTGGCGGGCCGAGCGAATCTCGCCGACTTCGCCGGCGCGGTCGCCTGCGGCGGCTTCTCGTACGGCGACACGCTCGGCGCGGGCGAAGGCTGGGCGAAGACGATCCGCTTCAACGCGCAACTGGCCGACATGTTCGCGGCGTTCTTCGGCCGTGACGACACGTTCGCGCTCGGCATCTGCAACGGCTGCCAGATGATGAGCAGCCTCGCCTCGATGATTCCCGGCGCCGAAGCATGGCCGAAGTTCACGCGCAACAAGTCGGAGAAATTCGAGGCGCGCTTCTCGCTCGTCGAGGTGCAGGCATCGCCGTCGATCTTCTTTGCGGGCATGGAAGGCTCGCGCATCCCGGTCGCGGTCGCGCACGGCGAAGGCTTTGCGGACTTCTCGCAGCAGGGCGACAAGTCGAAGGTCGCGGTGGCGATGCGTTATATCGATCACCGTGGCGAGGCAACGGAGCAGTATCCGTTCAACCCGAACGGTTCGCCCGAGGGTATTACGTCGGTCACCACGGCCGATGGCCGCTTCACGGTGCTGATGCCGCACACCGAGCGCGTGCACCGCACGGTGCAGATGAGCTGGCATCCGCAGGGCTGGGGCGAGATCGGCACGGACGCGAGCCCGTGGCTGCGTGTGTTCCAGAACGCGCGCCGCTGGCTCGGTTAAGCGACGTGGTGATGCGGCGGTAATGCGTTTGCGTGGACAAGGCACGTCGCCCAGCGCGACGGCCTTGTCGGCTCGGCCTTGCATCCGGGCAGGTTGTAGCGAACGGCCCACATAACGCGAAATTCGCAGCGTCGTGAAGTCCGCCGCGAACTTCTCGTAACGCTACGGCAATAAAAAAGCCGCCCGAGGGCGGCTTTTTTGTTTCTGGCTTCGGAAGAAGCAGGGCTTGCGTAACCCGCTTCCCGGCGCTTACTGAATCTTCGCGTTCTTGCGCAAACCTTCCTCGAACGCCTGCAGCTTTTCCTGCTGGATCTGCTGCACGATCTGCGCGCGCACCTGTTCGAGCGGCGGCGGCGTGATGGCGCGGATGTCGTCGACGCGGATAATGTGCCAGCCGAATTGCGTGTGCACCGGCGTGTCGGTCATCTGGCCTTTCTGCAGATGTGTGGCTGCGTCCGCGAATTCTGGCACGTAGGCCTTCGGGTCCGACCAGTCGAGATCGCCGCCGTTCTTGCCCGAGCCCGGGTCCTTCGAGTACTGCCTGGCCAGGTCTTCGAAGCTCGCACCCGCCTTGATCTTCGCGATCAGGTCCTTCGCCTGCTGCTCGTTGTCGACGAGGATGTGGTGCAGGTGATATTCCTTGCCGCCCGCGTCCTTGATCAGCGCGTTGTAGCGCGCGGTGACTTCGGCGTCGGTCGGCTGGTTGTTCTTCACGAAATCTTCGATCAGCGCGCGCAGCACGACGGTTTGCTGCGCGACCGCGACTTGCGCCTTGACGTCGGGGCGGTTCGGCAGGCCACGACGCAGCGCTTCCTGCATCAGGATTTCGCGGTTCACCAGTTCTTCGCGCACGGCCTGCTGCAATTGCGGCGTGTTCTGCTGGCCTTGATGAACCAGTTGATCGATCAGCGCATCGGCGCGTGCCTTCGGAATCGGCGTGCCGTTCACGACGGCGATGTTCTGTGCGAATGCAGGTGCGGCCGCGAATGCAGCCAGCAACACCCAGAGGCGGGTTTTCTTCAAGGTCATCGAGAGTTCCTAGCGGGGCAACAAAGCAAATTCTTCGGGCGTATACGCCGTGATGGCAAGGGCATGGATGCCGCGCTGCATGGCATCGGCCAGCGCATCATACACCATGCGATGCCGCGCCACGCGGGCCTTGCCGGCAAATGCGGCGGCCACGATCGTGACACTGAAATGACCGCCGGCCGCGGCGCCGGCGTGGCCCGCGTGCTGCGCGCTGTCGTCGGTGATGCGGATCGACTCGACCGGCGCGAGCGCGGCCAAAAGGCGTGCTTCGATCAGCACGGCGCGCTCGGCGGTCGTGGCGTGCATGAACAGATCGCTCATGTCATTCTTCCTTCATGTACTTCGACAGCCACAGGCTCTGTCCGACGATGAACACGAGCAGGCAGCCGGTGGCGCCGAACAGCTTGAAATTGACCCACTGGTCGGTCGTGTAGTGATAGGCGACGAACAGGTTCAGGAGGCCGAGCAGCACGAAAAACACCGCCCAGACGAGGTTCAGCTTGCTCCAGATCGCGTGCGGCAGCGTGATCTGCTTGCCCATCATCGCTTCGATCAGGTTTTTGTTGAAGCCGAGTTGCGAGACGATCAGCGCGACGGAAAACGCCCAGTACAGCACGGTCGGTTTCCATTTGATGAAGGTGTCGTTGTGCAGCACGAGCGTCGCGCCGCCGAACACGACGACGACGCCGAGGCTCACCCACAGCATCGGGTCGACCTTGCGATGGCGGAACGCGACCCACGCGATCTGCACCAGGGTTGCGACGATCGCCACTGCCGTCGCCGTGAAAATGCCCCAGATCTTGAAGGCGACGAAGAACAGGATGATCGGGAACAGATCGAACAGGAATTTCATTATCTGGTCGGGAAGTCGGAGAGTGAGTGGAGCGGTAAATCAGGCAACGGGTTGAGTGACGCAGTGCGTGCGGCAATGGCTGATCGCTGCGCGCCCGCCGTTGCGCAAGCGGGCGGCCCGTGCGATAAGACCCGTGACGGCTTGCGGGCGCGGTGCCGCGAGCGGCACCGCCAGCCGGCGGCACGAGGCGCCCTCGCATGCTGCCCAGACACGACCACGTGACGAACACGCTACGGACCGGTCACGAACACGGCCCGAAAGCCGGCTGAAGGGCGCCGCGCGCGGCGCAACGCCCGAATCCCGGGGCCATGCCTGCCACCGGCCTTGCCCTTGGATTTCGCGCCGCGTTACTTGGGCTCGAATTGTAACGCAGCCGAATTGATGCAGTAACGCAGACCAGTCGGCGCCGGTCCGTCTTCGAATACGTGGCCGAGGTGCGCGCCGCACTTCTTGCATTGCACCTCGATACGCAGCATGCCGTGCGAACGGTCGGTCTTCTCGGCGATCACCTCGCCGTCGATCGGCCGGAAGTAGCTCGGCCAGCCGCAGCCCGCGTCGAACTTGGTGTCCGATTCGAACAGCGGGGTGCCGCAACAGACGCAGTCGTAAATGCCGCGCTCCCAGTGATCGTGATAGCGGCCCGTGAACGGGCGCTCGGTGGCCGCGTGGCGCGTCACCTGATATTCGATGTCGGAGAGCTGCTTGCGCCATTCGGTATCGCTTTTCTGGACCGCGGGGGCGTCGTGCTTGAGATCGTCGGGATTGTTCATGGTCGCTTCCTGTCTCGGGTCGGGCCTGGAAATGCCCGGTTTCAGTCTCGGTATGTTGAAGGCGGAGCCGCCCACGCGTCACGACGAACAGCTGACTTCGAGCGAGCTCGCCCAGTCGGGCGGCAGGCCCGCATACGCGGCGTATTCGGGCTGTTCGTCGAACGGGCGGCGCAGCACGGTCGCGAGCCGTTCCACTTCGGAAAAATCCTTTTCCTTCGCGTGCTGGATCGCGGTTTCCGCCAGATGGTTGCGAAGTATGAATTTGGGGTTCACGCGGTTCATTGCAATGGCGCGCGCGGCATCGTCGCGTGTTTCTTCGGACAGCCGCGCGCGATAGTCGTTCGCCCAGGCGTCGAAGGCGGCGCGGTCGAGGAACAGGTCGCGCACCGGCGCGTCGCTGCTCGCATCGTGTTTCGACAAGCTCGCGAGATGGCGGAACGTCAGCGTGAAATCGGCGCGGTTTGTGTGCATCACCTCGAACAGGCGATTCACGAGCGCGTCGTCGCCTTCGCGCGCGTGTTCGAGGCCGAGCTTCGCGCGCATACGGTTGGCGAGTGCCGGCGCGAAGCGGTCCTTGAAGCCGCTGAGCACGCGTTGCGCGTCTTCGATCGCCTTGTCGCCGCGCACGCTTGCGTCGTGCCGTTCGCCGAGGATCGGCAGCAGCCCTTGCGCGAGGCAGAACAGGTTCCAGTAGGCGACCTGCGGCTGCCGCTGGTACGCGTAGCGGCCGTGCGTATCGGAGTGATTGCAGATGTGGTTCGCGTCGAAGCCGTCCAGGAAACCGAACGGGCCGTAGTCGATCGTGAGGCCGAGGATCGACATGTTGTCGGTATTCATCACGCCGTGACAGAAACCGACCGCCTGCCAGTCGACCATCAGATCGGCGGTGGAGCGCACCGCCTCGTCGAGCAGCGCGAGATACGGGTCGTCGGCTTCGCGGCAATGCGGATAGAAGCGTTCGATCACGTGATCGGCCAGCGTGCGCAGCGCATCGACGCGATCGTTCGCATAGAAGTGCTCGAAGTGGCCGAAGCGCACGAAGCTCGGCGCGACGCGCGTGACCACCGCGGCGGTTTCGATCGTCTCGCGCCGCACCGGCTGATCGGAGCCGATCACGCACAGCGCGCGCGTGGTCGGAATGCCGAGATGATGCATCGCTTCCGAGCACAGATATTCGCGGATCGACGAGCGCAGCACCGCGCGGCCGTCGGCCATGCGCGAATAGGGCGTGAGGCCCGCGCCCTTCAGTTGCAGTTCGAAGCGCTGGCCGTCGTGTGCGAGTTCGCCGAGGCCGAGCGCGCGGCCGTCGCCGAGCTGGCCGGCCCACACGCCGAACTGGTGCCCCGAGTACACCGACGCATACGGCAGCGCCTCAGCGGGCCAGTTGCGCGTCGCGTTGCCGCAGAACAGTTCGATGAAACCCGGATCATGCTCGATGCCTGGCGGCAAACCGAGCAGCGCGGCGGTCTCGGCGGAAAAGCCGACCCGGTACGGTGCGCTGAGCGGCGCGGCGGGCAGGCGCGTGAGAAACGTGCTGCCGAGCCGCGCGAAGGCGTTGTCGGGGGGAGTGGCGAGTGTGTT
Organism: Paraburkholderia sp. Ac-20336; assembly: GCF_017105025.1. Classification (NCBI taxonomy): domain Bacteria; kingdom Pseudomonadati; phylum Pseudomonadota; class Betaproteobacteria; order Burkholderiales; family Burkholderiaceae; genus Paraburkholderia; species Paraburkholderia sp. Ac-20336. The sequence continues at coordinate 11,786 of NZ_JAAGPS010000125.1, forward strand.
GGAAAGATCCGTCAAAGCTGCGGATAGCCCTGCAATGCTTGGGGAAAACGACATGTTGAGCGCCTCTGGATTAACCGATATTGTAAGTCCGCGCCCGCGGCGCTGCTGGCTGGCCGCCTGAACGGTTCGGACGGAGTTGCTTCGTTCGGTGCCGCCTGGTTCAGCCTGGTTCCTTTGGGTCCGTTGGGTCCCATTCGGCCACGGTCGCCGCCGCAACGATTTTCCGCCTTGCGCGCCTCAACCGCTTGCCGATCCGAATCGAAGTAAATTACAGCCAGGCAGGGCGAATCGAAACGCCAGCCGACCACAACCCGAACGCAATCCGCCCCTATCGACAAGCCGAGGAGACTCCGCCTTATGACGACGCCGTTGCTGGGCCAGATGATGGACGTGCCGCTCACCGTGTCATCGCTGCTCGCGCACGCCGCGCGGCATTTCGGCAGCACCGAGATCGTGTCGCGCCGCATCGAAGGCGATCTGCATCGCTACACCTACCGCGATTGCGAGCAGCGCGCGAAGCAGCTCGCGCAGGCGCTGATCGCGCTCGGCGTCGAGGCGGGCGAGCGGGTCGCGACGCTCGCCTGGAACGGCTACCGGCATCTCGAAGCGTATTACGGCACGGCTGGCTTTGGCGCCGTATGCCACACGATCAACCCGCGGCTCTTTCCCGACCAGATCGCCTACATCGTCAATCACGCGGACGACGCCTACGTGCTGTTCGACACGACGTTCGCCGCGCTCGTCGATACGCTCGCGCCGCAGTGCCCGAAAGTGCGCGGCTGGATCGCGTTGTGCGACGAAGCGCATCTGCCGTCGATGCAAACGCCGGTGCTCTGCTACGAAACGCTGATGGCCGCGCAGGACGGCCACTTCGCGTGGCCCGCGCTCGACGAGCGCCAGGCCTCGTACCTCTGCTATACGTCGGGCACGACCGGCAATCCGAAGGGCGCGCTGTATTCGCATCGCTCGACGGTGCTGCATGCGCTCGGCGCCTCGCTGCCCGATGCGATGTGCCTGTCCGCGCGCGACAGCGTGCTGCCCGTGGTGCCGATGTTCCACGTCAATGCATGGGGCATTCCGCATGCGGCGCCGCTGACCGGCGCGAAGCTCGTGCTGCCCGGCAAGGATCTCGACGGCAAGTCGCTCTACGAACTGATGGAGCGCGAGCGCGTCACGTATTCGGCCGGCGTGCCGACCGTCTGGCTCGGTTTGCTCAACTACCTGCGCGAAGCGGGCGTGAAGTTTTCCTCGCTGGAGCGCACGGTGATCGGCGGCTCCGCGTGTCCACCCGCGATGCTGCGCACGTTCGAGGACGACTACGGCGTGCAGGTCATCCACGCATGGGGCATGACGGAAATGTCGCCGCTCGGCACCTTGTCGAAACTGACGTGGGAGCAGAGCCAGCGGCCGGTGGCGGAGCAGCGCAAGCTGCTCGAAAAGCAGGGCCATACGATCTATGGCGTCGACATGAAGATCGTCGGCGAGGACGGCCGCGAATTGCCGTGGGACGGCGTCGCGTTCGGCGATCTGCACGTGCGCGGACCGTGGGTGATCGACCGGTATTTCCGCAAGGACGACGCGCCGCTCGTCGACGGCTGGTTCCCGACCGGCGACGTCGCGACGATCGACCCCGACAGCTTCCTGCATATCACCGACCGCTCGAAGGACGTCATCAAGTCGGGCGGCGAATGGATCAGCTCGATCGACGTCGAGAACGTCGCGATCGCGCATCCGGGCGTGGCCGAAGCGGCCTGCATCGCGTGCGCGCATCCGAAGTGGACCGAGCGGCCGCTGCTCGTTGTTGTCAAGCGCGCGGGGCACGAGCCCACGCGCGAGGAACTGCTCGCGTTCTATGACGGCAAGGTCGCGAAGTGGTGGATTCCTGACGACGTCGTGTTCGTCGACGAACTGCCGCACACGGCGACCGGCAAGCTGCAGAAGCTCAAGCTGCGCGACCGGTTCCGCGACCATGTGCTGCCGTCCGCGCTCGACGACGCCCGGGATTGTCCGCTAACGCCGCTTGCGGCCGACGCCAGGGGAAACCCTGTCTGACTCTAAATTGAACGATCGTTCTTTTTTGTGTATTCTGCCTGCTGACCCCGGATTCATCGGTCGAAAAAAGTCCGACAATGAGCGGACCCGATCACGGACCCGATCACGGACCCGATCACGGACCCGGTGAGCCGGACGGGCGGCGCATCACGCGCCGCCTCATTGCATGGATCGCATGGAGGCAGGCATGGCGGTAAACGACGCAGTAGTGGACTACACGACTCATGACGGCGTGGCCGTCATCACGCTGAACAATCCCCCTGTGAATGGCCTTGGACTGTCGACGCGAGCGGGCATCGTCGAAGGGCTCGAGCGCGCGCAGAACGATCCGGCCATCAAGGCCGTCGTGCTGACGGGAGCAGGCAAGGCCTTTTCGGGCGGCGCCGACATCACCGAATTCAATACGCCGAAGGCGACCCAGGAGCCGACGCTCGCGACCGTCATCAAGGCTGTCGAAGGCAGCGCGAAGCCGGTCGTCGCGGCGATTCACAGCGTCGCGATGGGCGGCGGCCTCGAACTCGCGCTCGGCGCGCATTACCGCGTTGCCGCGGCCGGCGCGCAGATCGCGCTGCCCGAAGTGAAGCTCGGCATTTTGCCGGGCGCGGGCGGCACGCAGCGTCTGCCGCGCGCGATCGGTCTCGAAGCCGCGCTGAACATGATCGTCTCGGGCGCGCCAGTGCTCTCCGAAAAGCTCGCCGACTCGGGCCTGTTCGACGAAGTCGTCGCCAACCCGGCCGAACTCGCCGAAGCCGCGCTCGCCTTCGCGCGCAAGGTGGGCGCGAAGGCGGGCCCGCATCCGAAGGTGCGCGAGCGCAAGATCGAGCATCCGAACGCAGCCGGTTTCATCCAGTTCGCGCGCAACAGCGTCGCGGCAATCGCGAAGCATTTCCCGGCGCCGCACAAGTGCATCGAAGCAGTGGAAGCCGGCGTGCAGAACGGTTTCGACAAGGGCCTCGCCTTCGAGCGCGAATGTTTTCTCGCGCTCGTGCAGACGCCCGAGAGCCGCGCGCTGCGTCATGCGTTCTTCGGCGAACGCGCGGCGAGCAAGATTCCCGATGTGCCGTCCGATACGCCCGTGCGCGAGATCGGCCAGGTGGCCGTGATCGGCGCGGGCACGATGGGCGGCGGCATCGCGATGAACTTCATCAACGCGGGCATTCCGGTCACGCTGCTCGAAACGAAGCAGGAAGCGCTCGACCGCGGGCTCGCGACGATCCGCAAGAACTACGAGGCGACAGTCAGGAAGGGCAAGCTCAAGCCTGAGGTGATGGAACAGCGCCTCGCGCTGCTGAAGCCGACGCTTTCCTACGACGACCTGAAGAGCGCCGACCTGATCGTCGAAGCCGTGTTCGAAGAACTGGGCGTGAAGGAGCAGGTGTTCCGCCGCCTCGACGAAGTCGCGAAGCCCGGCGCGATCCTCGCCTCGAACACGTCGACGCTCGATGTCGACAAGATTGCCGCGTTCACGAAGCGTCCGCGGGACGTGGTCGGCATGCACTTCTTCAGCCCGGCCAACGTGATGAAGCTGCTCGAAGTCGTGCGCGGCAAGGAGACCGCGAAGGACGTGCTCGCCACCGTGATGAAGGTCGCGAAGAAGATCAAAAAGACCGCGGTCGTCTCGGGCGTATGCGACGGCTTTATCGGCAATCGCATGATCGAGCAGTACGTGCGCCAGGCGCTCTTCATGCTCGAAGAAGGTGCGCTGCCCGCGCAGGTCGACAAGGCGATCGAGAAGTTCGGCTTCGCAATGGGGCCGTTCCGCATGAGCGATCTCGCCGGCAACGACATCGGCTGGGCGATTCGCAAGCGCCGCTATCTCGAGTATCCCGAGATGCATTATTCGAAGATCGCCGACCGTCTGTGCGAAATGGGCCGCTTCGGCCAGAAGACCGGCGGTGGCTGGTACGACTACAAGGCCGGCGACCGCACCGCGTATCCGTCGAGCGTGGTCAACGAGATGATCGGCGCGTATTCGAAAGAGGCCAACGCCGAGCGCCGCAAGATCAGCGACGAGGAAATCGTCGAGCGGCTCGTGTTCGCGCTCGTCAACGAAGGCGCGAAGATTCTCGAAGAGGGCATTGCGTCGAAGGCGTCGGACATCGACATGGTCTATCTGACCGGCTACGGCTTTCCGCTTCATCGCGGCGGCCCGATGCTGTACGCGGACACGGTCGGGCTCTACAACGTCGAGCGCGCGATTCGCCGCTATGCGGCGCGGCCGAACGGCGACGCGTGGAAGCTCGCGGCCAGCATCGCGAAGCTGGCCGCCGAGGGGCGCGGCTTCAACGGCTGAGCGGACGACGGGGATCGGCCGGCGCGGCGGCTTCGCGCGGCGCGCCGATCCCACCCGAATCGAGTCTGGATCAGACTCGGACCAAACTCGAATCAGACTCGGATCAAACGACAGAGGCGGCGCGCCCACGCGCATAAACCGGCATGAAACCGGGATGAAGCGCACGGCATCGAGCCGGCGCGCCGCTCTCGACACTGCAATGGGAGACACGCATGACTGACGCCGTAATCGTATCCACCGCCCGCACGGGTCTCGCCAAATCGTGGCGCGGCGGTTTCAACATGACGCATGGCGCGACGCTCGGCGGCCACGTGACGCAGGCCGCGGTCGAGCGCGCGAAAATCGACCCGGCGCGCGTCGAGGACGTCATCATGGGCTGCGCGAATCCGGAAGGCGCGACCGGCGCCAATATCGCGCGGCAGATCGCGCTGCGCGCGGGCCTGCCGGTCAGCGTGCCGGGCATGACCGTGAACCGCTTCTGCTCGTCGGGCTTGCAGACGATCGCGCTGGCCGCGCAACGCGTGATCGCCGGTGAGGGCGACGTGTTCGTCGCCGGTGGCGTCGAGTCGATCTCGTGCGTGCAGAACGAGATGAACCGCCACATGATGACCGAAGGCTGGCTCAACGAGCACAAGCCGGAAATCTACTGGCCGATGCTGCAGACGGCCGAGAACGTCGCGAAGCGCTACGCGATTTCGAAGGAACGCCAGGACGAATACGGCGTGCGCTCGCAGCAGCGCGCGGCGGCCGCGCTCGAAGCCGGCCGGTTCAAGGACGAGATCGTGCCGCTGACGGTGCTCGCCGGTGTCGCCGATAAAGCGACCGGGCGGCTCTATACGAAGGAGGTGACGGTCAGCAGCGACGAAGGCATTCGCGCCGACACGACGCTCGAAGGCGTCGCGAAGATTCGCACGGCGGTGCCGGGCGGCGTGATCACCGCGGGCAACGCGAGCCAGTTCTCGGACGGCGCGTCGGCCAGCGTGGTGATGAACGCGACGCTCGCGGAGCGCGAAGGTTTGCAGCCGCTCGGTATTTTCCGCGGCTTCGCGGTGGCCGGTTGCGAGCCCGACGAAATGGGCATCGGCCCGGTGTTCGCGGTGCCTAAGCTGTTGAAGAAGGCCGGCCTCAAGGTCGAGGACATCGGCCTGTGGGAGCTGAACGAAGCGTTCGCGGTGCAGGTGCTCTATTGCGCGGATACGCTTGGCATTCCGCACGATCGCCTCAACGTGAACGGCGGCGCGATCGCGGTCGGCCATCCGTATGGCGTGTCGGGCGCGCGGCTCGTCGGCCATGCGCTGATCGAGGGCAAACGGCGTGGCGTGAAGTTCGTCGTGGTGACGATGTGCATCGGCGGCGGGCAGGGCGCGGCGGGCTTGTTCGAAGTGGTCTGAGGTGGCCTGAGGTGGTGGGTGCCGGGCGCGCATCTGTGAGCAAGCTCACGGTGATGCGATGCCCGGTAGCCTCGGTAGCGGCAGGCCAGGCGCGCCCTGGTCGACAAGGGGCATCGTGCGGGTCGGGTCCGCCGGAGAGCTTGTCGCGCGGCAGGTAGTCAATCTGTGCGAACTGCGCGGCGCACGCGAAGGCGAGCGCGTGGCGCATGGAGGCGAATGCGGGCACGGCCAGCGGCATGTGTGCAAGAAGCACCGGGTGACTGAGCCACCCGCGTGCGGAGACAAGGGAACTATGCACCCAGAATACGCTTCAATTCGTCGAAAAACGAAGCAGTTGTATAGCCCCATAGAACCGGGTTGAAATTGAATCCATAGGCTTCATAGAATTTTGTGTCGAGACTCTCACCTGCTTCTTTTTTGAATTTGTCTATTTCAGATAGCGCCTCTGCGATTTCTTCCGGAGAACTGTCTCGCTTGTAGCAAGAGACGACATCTTCCAGCGTATCGCCCCAAAGATCGCTATCCTGGTTGAGATATCCCCCGAACAGCACATAGAACTGGGGATAGGATTTTTCGTTCATCATTGCAGTAGATAAGACAACCTGATCCGTACTCATATTGATATTCCGGGCGCAATCTCTCGCGCAATTGTGCCTCAGTCCGCCCGACACGCTTTTCGATTGTATGCCCGCCGACCCAGCTACCGTTTTCGCTTCATGCTTCGTCAGTCTGATACGCCAGGCTAAACAGATGATGAGCGAATGAAGCGCAACCCGTGAGCAACCGATAAGCACCCCATGAGCGAACGAAGAAGCACAGCGACGCGAATGCACCGAAGCGATAGCAGGTATCATTTTTCGCCACGCGCGTATGCGCTTGCGTCCGCGTTTGTGCCCGCGCGCGCCTTGCGCGGCGACCGTCCGCGCGACGCGACCGTTCCAGATGCAGACGCCGCCGACCACGAACTCCGAACACTGCAATGACCGACTCGACCTCATCCGCCCGCAGCGGCAACGCTTCGTTGCCCGAAAGCCCCTTCGTCGACCGCCTCGGCGCGCGCTTGCTCAGCGCCGCCGACGGCGTCAGCGAAGTCGTGCTGCCCTTGCAGCCCGATCACATGAACACCTGGGACGTCGCGCACGGCGGCGTTACGATGACGCTCGCCGACGTCGCGCTCGCGATGGCCGCGCGCAGTCTCGCCGGCGACGGCGTCGGCGTCGTCACGGTCGAGATGAAGGTCAACTTCATGCAGCCCGGCCGCGGCGAGTTGCGCGCGAGCGGCCGCGTGCTGCACCGCTCGACCACGATGGCCTATTGCGAAGGCGAGATTCGCGACAGCGAAGGCCACTTCGTCGCCAAGGCGCTCGGCACCTTCAAGTACATGCGCCGCCTCGCGGTGGGCCGCGACGTGACGCGCCAGCGTCTGCGCAGCGACCCGTCGGCGAAACCCGGCCCGAGCGACTGACCGCGCAACCTCACGGCGCGCGCGAGGCACGACGACGCGCGCGCTGGCCAACCGAACCATCGGCAACTCAATTGGCAACTTAATTTGCAACTCCATCGGCAAACCAGGGAGACGACCCTCATGACCCAGATCAACCGGCAGGTTCTGCTCGCTTCGCGTCCGCAAGGCGAAGTCACGCCCGATAACTTCAGGCTCGTCGAAACGCCGCTCGCCCCGCTCGCCGAAGGCGAGGTGCGCGTGCGCAACCACTTCCTGTCGCTCGATCCGTACATGCGCGGCCGCATGAGCGACAGCAAGTCGTACGCGGCGCCGCAGCCGCTCGACGAAGTGATGATCGGCGGCACGGTCGGCGAAGTGGTCGAATCGAAGAACCCGAAGTTCGCGGTCGGCAACAAGGTCGTCGCGATGTTCGGCTGGCAGGAGTACGGCACCTCGAACGGCGCGGGCATGCAGAAGGTCGACGACACGCATGTGCCGCTCCCGGCCTATCTTGGCCCGGTCGGCATGCCGGGCGTCACCGCGTGGTACGGGCTCAACCGCATCATCGCGCCGAAGGCGGGCGAGACGGTCGTCGTCAGTGCGGCGAGCGGGGCGGTGGGCAGCGTGGTCGGCCAGCTCGCGAAGGCGGCCGGGGCGCGCGCGGTCGGCATCGCGGGCGGCGCGGAGAAATGCCGCTACGTCGTCGAGACGCTCGGCTTCGACGCCTGCGTCGACTACAAGGCCGGCAATCTCTACCAGGACCTGAAGGCCGCGACGCCCGACGGTATCGACGGCTGCTTCGAGAACGTCGGCGGCGAGGGGCTCGATGCGACGCTCGCGCGCATGAACGCGTTCGGGCGCATCGCGTTGTGCGGTTTCATCGCCGGGTATGACGGCCAGCCGGTACCGCTCAAAAATCCCTCGCTGATGCTGACGCAGCGGCTGCTCGTGCAGGGCTTTATCGTCTCGGAGCATATGGAGGTGTGGCCCGAGGCGCTCGCGCAGCTCGGCACGCTCGTCGCGCAGAAGAAGCTGCATTATCGCGAGACCATCGCGCAAGGGCTCGACGCCGCGCCCGAGGCGTTCATCGGTCTGCTCAAGGGCCGCAACTTCGGCAAGCAGCTGGTCAGGCTGATCTGATCCCGGCGCGGCGTCACCACTCAACCAGGGAGTAGTCCAACGATGTTCGAATTCGCAGGCAAGGTGGCGGTAATCACCGGCGCGGGCGGCGGCTTCGGCCGCGCGTTCGCGCAAAAGGGCGCGGCGCGCGGCATGAAGCTCGTGCTCGCCGACGTCAGCGCCGACGCGCTCGCGC
>NZ_JAAGPS010000126.1:0-238 GCF_017105025.1 Paraburkholderia sp. Ac-20336
GAAAAAAAAAAAACTTCTCCACTTTCTACTTCTTCTATCTCCTTCTCTCCCTCATTTACTCCTTTTTGTTTTCCTTCTTCTCTCTTCTCTTCTTTCCTCTCCTCTTTCTCGCCTCTTTTCCTTCCCTTTCATCTCTCTTCGCCCTCTTTCTCTCCCTTCTCTCTCCCTCTCTCTCTCTTTCTTCCTCTCCTTCCCTTTTACCCTCCTCCTTAATCTCTATCCTTCCGTACTTCATCTC
>NZ_JAAGPS010000127.1:0-20391 GCF_017105025.1 Paraburkholderia sp. Ac-20336
AGCCCGCAGCCCGCAGCCCGCAGCCCGCAGCCCGCAGCCCGCAGCCCGCAGCCCGCAGCCCGCAGCCCGCAGCCCGCAGCCCGCAGCCCGCAGCCCACAGCCCACAGCCCATAGCGCTCGCGCGTAGCGTCGATAACCCCGACCTGCTGCTCGACTACGGCGACAACGGCATGTCGGACGGCACGTACGACACGATAGTTTTGCTCGAAGAAAGGTTGCGAGAACCTCGAAGGCATCGCCAGTGGGCCGTTGTGCGATCCGCAGGCCGTCGTTGCGCTGATAGCGGCGGGCGTTGACAGCATGGCACCGTGACCATCGGCAACACGCTCACGGGCGACGCGCGGAGGCTGCGCCCACCGCTCGCAGTGACGGGCATCGTGCGCGCGCTGACCGACGGCGAACACGCGATCAGCGCTCCAACCTGCACCGGGCCACGCGCGTTCATCGCGCCTGCCGAGCGATACGCGACACCGGCACCGTGAAGCTTGTCGTTACCGGGCACACACATGAATGAGCCAGGTGATCGCGGCATGTCTGAAAGCGGTCGATATCGATCCGCGTCGCGCGCGTTTCCTGCCGCTCAGATCACACAGGTATTGCAGCCCGGTTCTCGTGCCGATTGCCGCAGCACTCGTCGAATACGATCGCCGCCGCCTCACGCGTTCGGACTACGGCCTCTCATCCAGTGGAGCCTATGCCACGGCCGGTTTATCCGCTCGATACGCAGACCGCGCGAACGTACCAATGCGTCACGCCTGTCGTTCAGGCGGCTCACCACGAACAGCACCACACACACGACGCAACGTACCGCGCGATAAATTGCGCGGAGGGCTTGTGCGGTGCGCAAGGAGTCTCTATAATTCGCGCCTCTAAAGGCTCGTAGCTCAGTTGGTTAGAGCACCACCTTGACATGGTGGGGGTCGTTGGTTCGAATCCAATCGAGCCTACCAACGCATCTGTGACGTAGACGAAAGCGGTTCCGCTTTCGTCTACGCTCCTGTCAATTCAGGCAGCAGCAGGCCTCGTAATCTTTCGGTAGTTTCTCGAATCCGCAGTACATCCCCCCGTTTTCTTTGCTTGCATGCGACTCGGCGCCAGCACAAGTAACGCATAGCGAGTACTTCGGTGCAGCCGCACCAGCGCTTCACCGTATCGCGTCGTCTTGCGCCAATGCGCGGTACAGTTAGGCTTCGTGCTTTCGTCACCGACTCAACTGCCGTCCGCCTGCATGCGATGCCGGCAGCTTCACAGGGAGCTGACGCAATGAAGAAGCTCATCAACGACGTGTCCACCGTGGTCCCCGACATGCTCGACGGACTCGTGGCGCTCAATCCTCATCTTTCGCTCCTGCAGGGCGGCACGATCGTCGTGCGCGCCGATGCCGAAGCCGTGGCCGCGCGCGGCGAAGTCGCGTTGATCTCGGGTGGCGGCTCGGGTCACGAGCCCGCGCACGGCGGCTATGTGGGCCACGGCATGCTGAGCGCGGCGGTGGCCGGCGAGGTGTTCACGTCGCCGTCGACAGATGCCGTGCTCGACGCGATACGCGCGGTGGCCGGCCCTGCGGGCGTGTTGCTGATCGTGAAGAACTACACGGGCGACCGTTTCAACTTCGGCCTCGCCGCCGAGATTGCGCGCGCCGAGGGCATCCCCGTCGACATGGTGATCGTCGCCGACGACGTCGCGTTGACCGCGCGTGGCGATCACGCCGGCCGTCGCGGACTCGCGGGCACGGTGCTGGTTCACAAGATCGCCGGCGCGGCGGCCGCGCGCGGCATGCCGCTTGCCGAGGTCGCGCGGATCGCACGCGAGACGGCTGCGTCGCTCGGCACGATGGGCGTCGCGCTGACGCCATGCACGGTGCCGGCAGCGGGCAAGCCGGGCTTCGAGCTGGCCGACGGCGAAATCGAATGGGGCCTCGGCATTCACGGCGAACCGGGCGTCGCGCGCGGCATGCTCGAGCCGGCCGAGGCGATCGTCGGCAAGCTGCTTGCGAAGATCGTCGACGATCTTGTATTGCAGGCAGGCGAGCGCGTGACGCTGCTCGTGAACAACCTCGGCGGCACGCCGTCGAGCGAATTGAACGTGGTGGCCGGCGTCGCGTTGCGCGAGCTGGACAGGCGAGGCATCAAGGTCGAGCGCGCATGGGCCGGCACGTTCCTGAGCGCACTGGAAATGGCCGGCGTCTCGCTGACGCTGCTGCGCGTGGACGACGAGCGGCTTGCGTGGCTCGATGCGGCCGCGCACACGAGCGCATGGCCCGCGTTGAGCGGCCGCGTCGCGCAGGTGTCCGTACGATCCGCGCCCGCCGCGCCGCTACAGGCGAGCGGCGCGACGCTCGCGCGCGAGGCCACGCTGCGTCGGGCGATCGAAGCCGTTTGCGCGTGTCTGCTCGAAGCGGAGCCGACGCTGACCGAGATGGATCAACGTGTCGGCGATGGCGATCTCGGCATCAGCCTCGCGCGCGGCGCCCGCGCCGTGCAGCACGAACTCGACTCGTATGCGGTGGAGTCGTCCCCGGGGGCCGTGTTGCGCGGCATGTCCGCGACGTTGCGGCGCGTGGTCGGCGGCACGTCGGGGCCGCTGTACGCGGTGATGCTGCTGCGTGCGGCGGCCGCGCTCGAATCGTCGGGCGCGCCTACGGCGCAGCAGTGGGCGGCGGCCTTCAGCGCGGGTGTCGATGGATTGATGGAACTGGGTGGCGCGAAGCCCGGCGACCGCACGATGGTCGATGCGCTCAAGCCCGCCGCCGATGCGTTGCACAGTGCGCTCGCGCAAGCGGCGACGACGGATGCGGCCTTGAATTCGGCTGTCGCCGCAGCGGCCGACGGTACTTCGCGCACCGCATCGATGCATCCGCGCCGCGGGCGTTCGAGCTATGTCGGCGAGCGCGCGCTCGGTTACGCGGACCCGGGCGCGCATGCAGTGGCGTTGTGGCTCGCCGCGATTTGCGAGGCGCTGGCCGGTCGAGCGTAGGGTGGGCGCAGACCGCAAACCTCCTTACGGCCGCAGCAGATCGAATCCCGCCAGCACCACGACGCCGCTCAACGCAATCAGCGCCACCGAGTGCTGTCCGCTATACAGCAGCCCGGCGGCCGACCAGCAGGTCACGGCGAATGCGGCGATACGTTTCATCGTTCGGCAGAGCAGGCAACGCCGCTTCAGAACCCCAACGCCACGGCCAGCAAGCCACTCACGACACCGCACAGCGCGACCGCCACCGCGACCACGGTCAGCACGCGCTTCGGAAACGAGCGCGACAGCATCGCGAGCGACGGCACGCTGACGAGCGGCAGCGTCATCAGCAGCGCGCCGGCGGGGCCTGCCGCCATGCCGAACGACAGCATTGCCTGAATGATCGGCACTTCGCCGGCGGTCGGGATCACGAACAGCGTGCCGGCAATCGAGAGCGCGATGATCCACAAGAGGCTGTTGTCGATGTCCGGTCCGATGTGCGGAAACAGCCACGCGCGCGCCGCGCCGAGCACCAGCACGAGCACGATGTACTCGGGCACGAGGCGCAGCGTCATCCGGCCGAGAATCTTGATCCAGCGCGTGAACGCGGTGCCCGGATCGTCGCGGCTGATCAGCTCGGCCACGGCCGCCTGCGACGCTTGCGCTTCCTGCGGCGTGACCATGCGGTTCACCAGATAGCCGAGGCCGAACACCATCACGAGGCCGAGCGCGAGGCGCAGGCCCATCCACTGCCAGCCGAGCACGAAGCCCATGAAAATCAGCGTGGCCGGATTGAGCGCGGTGTTGCCGAGCCAGAACGCGATCGCCGCGCCCGGCGCCGCCTCGCGCGCCCGCAAACCGGCGACCACCGGCGCCGCGCAGCACGTGCACATCATGCCCGGCAGCGACATCAGGCCGCCCTTCACGACGCTGCCGAAATCGGTGCGGCCGAGCGCGCGCGCGACCCACTGCGGCGGAATCAGCGCCTGCACCGCGGAGCCGAGCAAGAGGCCGAGCACCATGGCCTGCCAGATCGCCTTGCCGTAGGCGAGCGCGTAGTCGATCGCGGCTTGCCACGACGCGGCCGGCGCGTTCGCGGACGAGCCCATCAGGATCGACTTGCCGATCGAGTGCTGGCTCGCGGCGACGAACGCGCGGTTGTAGTACGGGAACCACTTCACATAGAAGAGGCCGATGACGGCGATCAGCAAAAAGACGATCCAGCCGAGCGCGACGCGAGGTTGCCGAAGGGTAGATTGCATGGGGGTCCAGAGGTCGTTCGTTTGGATTAGCCGGCGACGAGCGTTCGGCTTTCGAGCTGCGCGAGCAGCGTTTTCGCCTGCTCGACGACGTCGGCGTCGTTCGGGCGGAAATCGAGTGGCAGCGCGTTCGGCAACTGCTCGAAGTGCTGACCGCTGCTGCGCGCATAGGCGGGGTCGTAGTGCCGTTCGATCAGTTCGCCCGCGAGTTCGGCGCGGCGGTTTTCGTCGACGAGCCGCAGCCAGCCCGTCACGCGCTCGCGGCTATGCAGGCCGATCAGCCGTTGCAACTGCGCCTTCAAATACTCGGGATGGTCGAACAGGTGCGCGTAGTCGTGCAGCAGGAAGGCCGCGCGGTCCTCGCGGCTCGAACGCACCTCGACGCACGCGCCGCGATGGAACGTGTCGAGCAGCGCGAGCGGCAGCGTGATCGAGCCGATGCGGCGGCTTTCCGCCTCGACGAACACCGGCCGGCCCGGGTCGAAACCGCGCAGCGCGGTGACGAGCAGCGTGTCGAAGCGCTTTTGCGACGGCTGCGGCACGCCTGTCCACGCGCCGAGCAGCGAACCGCGATGCGAGGCGAGCGCTTCGAGGTCGAGCGTCTGCGCGCCCGCCTGCGCGAGCGCCGACAGCAGACGCGTCTTGCCGCTGCCGGTCGGGCCGACCAGCGCGATGTAGCCGAAGGTTTGCGGCAGTGTGTCGAGCGTATCGAGCGTCGCGCGCCGGTAGCTTTTGTAGCCGCCGTCGAGTTGCCGCGCCGGCCAGCCGATCATGTTGAACAGCGTCGTGACCGAGCCCGAGCGCTTGCCGCCGCGCCAGCAGTAGATGAGCGGCCGCCAGCTGCGCGGGCGGTCCGCGAAGGTCGTTTCCAGGTGATGCGCGATGTTGCGCGCGACGAGCGCCGCGCCGAGCCGCGTGCCCTCGAAGGGCGAGACCTGCTTGTAGGTCGTGCCGACCAGCACGCGTTCCTCGTTGCTCAGCACCGGCGCGCTGATGGCGCCCGGAATATGGTCTTCCGCGAACTCGAGCGGGGTGCGTACGTCGACGATTTCATCGAAATCGCCGGCTTTGTCGAGCGTGACGAGAAGATTTTTCAAGGGAATAGGGACGAAGCGGACGGCGGGAAGAGCGAAATTATCGCATGGACGGCCCGGGCGGGCCGGGCCGCTCATCCGCTTCTGGCCGTTTCAGACCCGCTCCAGACCGCGTCAGAACCGTGTCAGACCACCTCGACGCGCGCGGCTCCGCTCACCATCTCGCCGATCACGCGCGCCTCGCCGAACCCGTCGGCGTGGAACAGCGCGAGCACTTCGTCGACCGCCTCGGGCGCGCACGACACCAGCAGCCCGCCCGACGTCTGCGGATCGGTCAGCAGCGCGCGGGCGGCTGGCGGCAGCGTCGCGGGCAGCATGACGTCTTGACCGTACGCGTCCCAGTTGCGGCCCGACGCACCGGTAAAGATGCCGGCTTCCGCGAGACTCGCGACGTGCGGCAGCCACGGCAGGTCCGCATAGCGCACGCGCGCGGTCAGCTGCGAGCCGCGCGCCAGTTCCAGCGTATGGCCGAGCAGGCCGAAGCCGGTGACGTCGGTCAGCGCATGCACGCCGTCGAGACGGGCCAGCTCCGCGCCCGGGCGGTTCAGCTGGGTGGTCGCGCCGAGCATCGCCGCGTAGCCGGCCGCGTCGAGCCGGTCTTTCTTGAGCGCGGCCGACAGAATGCCGACGCCGAGCGGCTTGCCGAGGATCAGCACGTCGCCGGCCCGGCCGCCCGCATTGCGCTTGACGCGCTTCGGATCGACCACACCGAGCGCGACGAGGCCGTAGATCGGCTCGACCGAATCGATCGAATGGCCGCCCGCGAGCGGGATGCCGGCATCGGCGCAGACCGATTCGCCGCCTTTCAGCACGGCCGCGATCACGTCGTGCGGCAGCACGTTGATCGGCATGCCGACGATCGCCAGCGCCATGATCGGCTTGCCGCCCATCGCGTAGACGTCGGATAGCGCGTTGGTCGCGGCGATGCGGCCGAAGTCGAACGGATCGTCGACGATCGGCATGAAGAAGTCGGTGGTCGCGACGATCGCCTGCTCGTCGTTGAGCCGGTAGACGGCGGCGTCGTCGGCGGTGTCGTTGCCGACCAGCAGGTCGGGGAAGAACGGCAGCGGGGCGCTGCGTCTGAGCAGGTCGGCGAGCAGGCCGGGGGCGATCTTGCAGCCGCAGCCGCCGCCATGCGACAGGCTCGTGAGGCGGGGCGGCTGGTTTGCTTGGGCTTGGGTCATGAGGGCGCGGGGTCCGGGGCTTCGAATCACCGCATTATGAAGCCTGTGCCGGCACCGTGCAGCGCCGCGGGGCGCCGGTTCGGCCCGCGCGGAGCGTGGCTGACGATCTCGCTGCAGGTCGCGAAACCGGCATCTATAATCAAATTTGTCCCCAAAAGAGCCGAGGCCATTCAATGACCCAGATGACCCGGCGACAATTCCTGAAGGTCTCCGCCACCACGCTTGCCGGATCGAGCCTCGCCCTGATGGGCTTCTCGCCGACCCCCGCGCTGGCCGAAGTCCGTCAGTACAAATTGTCGCGCACAACCGAAACCCGCAACACCTGCCCGTATTGCTCGGTGGGCTGCGGCATCCTCATGTACGGACTTGGCGACGGCGCGAAGAACGCGAAGTCGAGCATCATCCACATCGAGGGCGACCCCGACCATCCGGTCAATCGCGGCACGCTGTGCCCGAAGGGAGCGAGCCTGATCGATTTCATCCATAGCGAAAGCCGCCTGCATTACCCCGAGTACCGCGCGCCCGGCTCGAACGAGTGGAAACGCATGTCGTGGCAGGACGCGCTCGACCGCATCGCGAAGCTCATGAAGGAAGACCGCGACGCGAACTTCGTCGAGACGACCGCGGACGGCAAGAAGGTCAACCGCTGGCTGACCACCGGCATGCTGGCGGCATCGGCCGGCAGCAACGAAGTCGGTTATCTGACGCACAAGGCTGTCCGCAGTCTTGGCATGCTCGCATTCGACAATCAGGCGCGTGTCTGACATGGCCCGACGGTGGCAGGTCTTGCCCCGACGTTTGGCCGTGGAGCGATGACGAACCATTGGGTCGACATCAGAAACGCGGATGTGATTCTCGTGATGGGCGGCAACGCGGCCGAGGCACACCCATGCGGTTTCAAATGGGTTACCGAAGCCAAGGCGCACCGCAAGGCGCGTCTGATCGTGGTCGACCCGCGCTTTACGCGCACGGCTTCGGTCGCGGACTACTACGCGCCGATCCGCACCGGCTCGGACATTACGTTCCTCGGCGGGGTGATCAATTACCTGCTGACGAACGACAAGATCCAGCACGAGTACGTGAAGAACTACACGGACATGTCGTTCATCGTCCGTGAAGATTTCGCCTTCAACGACGGTCTCTATTCCGGCTACGACGCCGACAAGCGCAGCTACGACAAGACCTCATGGGACTACGAGCGCGGCGCCGACGGCTTCGTCAAGGTCGATCCGACGCTGCAGGACCCGCGCTGCGTCTATCAGCTGATGAAGCAGCACTACTCGCGCTACACGCCCGAGCAGGTCGAGAAAATCTGCGGCACGCCGAAGGAGAAGTTCCTGCACGTGTGCGAAATGCTCGCCTCGACGGCGGTGCCCGGACGCGCCGGCACGATCATGTACGCGCTCGGCTGGACGCATCACTCGGTCGGCTCGCAGATCATCCGCACCGGCGCGATGGTGCAATTGCTGCTTGGCAACATCGGCATCGCGGGCGGCGGCATGAACGCGCTGCGCGGCCACTCGAACATCCAGGGCCTGACGGACCTCGGCCTGATGTCGAACCTGCTGCCGGGCTACATGACGCTGCCGATGGAAGCGGAGCAGGACTTCGACGCCTATATCGCGAAGCGCGCCACGCAGCCGCTGCGGCCGAACCAGTTGAGCTACTGGCGCAACTATCGCGCGTTCCACGTCAGTTTCATGAAGTCGTGGTGGGGCGACAAGGCGAGCGCCGACAACAACTTCGGCTACGACTATCTGCCGAAGCTCGACAAGTCCTACGACATGCTGCAGGTCTTCGAGCTGATGAACCAGGGCAAGATGACTGGCTATATCGCGCAGGGCTTCAACCCGCTCGCGGCGGCGCCGAACAAGGCGAAGATCGGCGCGAGCCTGGCCAGGCTCAAGTGGCTTGTCATCATGGACCCGCTCGCGACCGAAACCTCCGAGTTCTGGAAGAACCACGGCGCGTTCAACGACGTCGATTCGGCGTCTATCCAGACCGAGGTGTTCCGTCTGCCGACCACCTGCTTCGCCGAAGAGCGCGGTTCGCTCGTCAGTTCGAGCCGCGTGCTGCAATGGCACTGGCAGGGCGCGGACGGCCCCGGCGAGGCGAAGAGCGATCTCGAGATCATGTCGGGGCTGTGGCTGCGCATCCGCGAGGCGTATCGCAAGGACGGCGGCAAGTATCCCGATCCGATCCTCAACATGAGCTGGCCGTATTCGAACCCGGAAAGCCCGACGCCCGAAGAACTCGCGATGGAGTTCAATGGCAAGGCGCTCGCCGACGTCACCGATCCGGCCGACAAGACCAAGGTGCTCGCGAAGAAGGGCGAACAGCTCGCGGGCTTCGCCTTGCTGCGCGACGACGGCAGCACCGCGAGCGGCTGCTGGATCTTCTGCGGCTCGTGGACCCAGGCGGGCAACCAGATGGGCCGCCGCGACAACTCGGACCCGACCGGCATCGGCAATACGCTGAACTGGGCGTGGGCATGGCCCGCGAACCGGCGCGTGCTGTACAACCGCGCGTCGTGCGACGTGAACGGCAAGCCGTTCGATCCGACTCGCAAGCTGATCGCGTGGAACGGCAGCAGCTGGTCGGGTGCCGACGTGCCGGACTTCAAGATCGACGAGCCGCCTGAAAACGGCATGAATCCGTTCATCATGAATCCGGAAGGCGTCGCGCGGTTCTTCGCGCGCGACGGTCTCGTCGAGGGGCCGTTCCCCGAGCACTACGAGCCGTTCGAAACGCCGCTCGGCTACAACCCGCTGCATCCGGACAACAAGGCGGTCGTCAGCAATCCGGCGGCCCGCGTGTTCCCGGACGACCAGGCCGCGTTCGGCACGCACGAGAACTTCCCGCATACGGCGACGACCTACCGGCTCACCGAGCATTTCCATTACTGGACCAAGCACGCGCGCCTGAACTCGATCATCCAGCCGGAGCAGTTCGTGGAGATCGGCGAAGACCTCGCGAAGGAAGTCGGCGTGGTGGCCGGCGACCGCATCAAGGTCAGTTCGAACCGCGGGCATGTGATTGCCGTGGCGCTCGTCACGAAGCGCATCAAACCGCTGATGATCGAGGGGAAAAAGGTTCAGACAGTCGGCCTGCCGTTGCATTGGGGCTTCAAGGGGCTCACGAGGCCGGGCTATCTCGTCAATACGCTGACGCCTTCCGTGGGCGACGGGAATTCGCAGACACCGGAATTCAAGTCGTTCCTCGTCAAGGTCGAAAAGGCATAAGGAAAAGAGATGGCACTGCAATCACTAGACATCAGACGTATCTCGGCCACGACCGTGCCCGCGCCGCAGGTGCGCGAGCCGGTCACGGGCTCGGTCGCCAAGCTCATCGACGTGTCGAAGTGCATCGGCTGCAAGGCGTGTCAGACGGCCTGCATGGAGTGGAACGACCTGCGCGACGAGATCGGCCACAACGTGGGCGTCTACGACAATCCGGCCGACCTGAGCGAGCATTCGTGGACCGTCATGCGCTTTTCGGAGCACGAGAACGACGCCGGCGATCTCGAATGGCTGATCCGCAAGGACGGCTGCATGCACTGCGAGGACCCAGGCTGCCTGAAGGCCTGTCCGTCGCCGGGCGCGATCGTGCAGTACACGAACGGCATTGTCGATTTCCACGAGGAAAACTGCATCGGCTGCGGCTACTGCATCACCGGCTGTCCGTTCAACGTGCCGCGTCTGTCGAAGAAGGATCACCGCGCGTACAAGTGCACGCTGTGCTCGGACCGCGTGGCGGTCGGCCAGGAGCCCGCGTGCGTGAAGACCTGCCCGACCGGCGCGATCATGTTCGGCACCAAGGAGGACATGAAGCAGCAGGCCGAGGATCGCATCGAGGACCTGAAAGACCGCGGTTTCCAGAACGCGGGCCTGTACGATCCGGCGGGCGTCGGCGGCACGCACGTGATGTACGTGCTGCATCATGCCGACCGGCCTTCGCTGTATCACGGCTTGCCGGACAATCCGCGCATCAGTCCGATGGTCAAGCTGTGGAAGGGTATCGCGAAGCCGCTCGCGCTGGCCGGCATGGCGCTCGCTGCGGTGGCCGGCTTCTTCCACTACACGCGCGTCGGGCCGAACGAGGTGAGCGAGGC
Organism: Paraburkholderia sp. Ac-20336; assembly: GCF_017105025.1. Classification (NCBI taxonomy): domain Bacteria; kingdom Pseudomonadati; phylum Pseudomonadota; class Betaproteobacteria; order Burkholderiales; family Burkholderiaceae; genus Paraburkholderia; species Paraburkholderia sp. Ac-20336. Next base: position 10,601 of record NZ_JAAGPS010000127.1, read on the forward strand.
CGACGAAGCCGAGGCCAGTCAGGAAGCCGATGAAGCACGCCGTTCGCAGGAGGACGCGCAATGAAACACTTCGAGCATACCGTGCTGACGGACGCGAAGGGCAACCGCCTGATCGTGCGCTACACGCCGAACGAGCGCACCAATCACTGGATCACCGCGATCGCGTTCGTGCTGCTTGCGCTGTCCGGCCTCGCGATGTTTCATCCGGCGATGTCGTTTCTGTATTTCGTGCTCGGCGGCGGGCAATGGACGCGAATTCTGCATCCGTTCATCGGCTGCGTGATGTTCCTCTCGTTCCTGATACTGGCGCTGCGTTTCTGGCATCACAACTATCTCGACCGGGCGGACATCCAGTGGATGCGGCAGATCGACGACGTGCTGAACAATCGCGAGGAAAAGCTCCCCGCGATCGGACGCTACAACGCTGGCCAGAAGCTGCTGTTCTTCGTGATGGTGGTCTGCCTCGTGCTGCTGCTCGCGAGTGGCATCGTGATCTGGCGGCGCTACTTCTCGCTCTATTTCCCGATCGGGGTGATCCGGCTCGCGGCGCTCGTTCATGCGGCGGCGGCGTTCGTGCTGATCGTCGGCATCATCGTGCATGTCTATGCGGCGCTGTGGGTCAAGGGCTCGATCGGCGCGATGACGCGCGGCACCGTCACGTATGGCTGGGCGCGCAAGCATCATCCGAACTGGTTCCGGGAAACGATCGGCAAGTGAGTGGCCAACGCGTGGCCGACGAGCCGCGAATAAGCAACGGATAAACGCGGATAAACCGCAATCGAGGCGCGTTTCGCCGCGCCGTTCGCAGCGCACCGGGCCGCCGCTCCCCGTCGATGACGGGCGGCGGCCCTTCAGTTTTCAGAGGTCGACACCTTGGTTCAACGCATTCTCGAAGCCGGCGACATCGAATCGCTCGATCACACGGCGATCCCCCGCATCCGCATGCCCGAGCGGCTCGCGGTGTTCGCGCCGCGCGCCGCGCGTTTGCGGCAACTCGCGGCGCTCAACAATCCGATCGCCGGCTATCTGCGCCTGATGGCCGTGCTCGCCGACGCGCAGCAGGCCGTGATCGCGACCTTCAAGGCGCAGCCGCCGAGCGCCGAGCTGATCGCGAGCGCGCAGCAGCATTCGATGCCGCTGATCCCGGCGTTTTCCGGCGTGCGCGATCCCGCGTGGCAGGACGTGCTGCGCCAGTTGCTCGACAGGGTCGAAGCGGCCGGTCCGCTCACGCCGCCGCTCGCCGCGCTGATCGCGCGGCTGCGCACGCTCGATGTCGCCGTGCTCGACATTCAGGCCGACGCGATCTTCGCGCAGCGCTTCGAGGACGTCGATCCGGCGAGCGCGCCGTTCATCATTGCCGCGCTGCAGGTCGTGTGGACCGACCTCGCCGCCGACATCGACAAACGCGCGGTGCCCTACGTCGAGACGCCGGGGCTGTGTCCCGTGTGCGGCTCGCATCCGGTCGCGAGCACGGTGCGCGTGGGCGGCGCCTACGACAACTACCGCTATCTGCAATGCGGGCTCTGCGCGACTGAATGGCACATGGTGCGCGCCAAATGCTCGAACTGCGATTCGACCAAGGGCATCGCCTATCACGTGGTCGGCTCGCCCGATGCCGACGCGGCCGCGCGCGAGGCCGAATCGAAACATGCCGCGCTGAAGGCGGAGTCGTGCGACGAATGCCATACTTACCGCAAGATCGGCTTTCTGGCGAAAGACTTCGACTTCGATCCGTTCGCGGACGATCTCGCAAGCCTCACGCTCGATCTGCTGATGGGCGCGGAAGGCTATCGGCGCGCGTCGCCGCATCCGTGGCTGTGGCCGGAGCAGAGCGCCGGCGCGGCCGAGCCGGACAGCGGCGCATCGGCGGAATAGGTAACGGCGAGGCAACAGCGAGGCAGCCGCCAGGCCGCAACCAGTCAGCAGCCTGGCGCAAGTTCAAAACGACACAAGGATTGCCCGTGAGCGATGTGAGCGGCTCGGAATTGCGCGCGCTGATGGCGCGCGTGCCGTCGGTGGAAAAGGTCATGGCGTCGGAGCCATTCGCGGCGCTCGTGAGCGAATACGGACGCACCCAGGTGCTCAACGCGCTGCGCGCCGCGCTCGATGCCTGGCGGCTGCACGCGCAATCGGGCCACGCGGCCGATAATCCGCCGCTCGGCGCGCTCGATACCGGGCAATTGCAGGGCACGGTCGAAGCGGCGCTGCGCGCGCGCAACGCGCCGCGTCTGCGCAGCGTGTTCAATCTCACCGGCACGGTGCTGCACACGAACCTCGGCCGCGCGCTGTTGCCCGACGAAGCGGTGCGCGCCGTGATGAGCGCGCTCACGCAGCCGGCGAATCTCGAATTCGATCTCGCCACCGGCAAGCGCGGCGACCGCGACGATCTGATCGACGAACTGATCTGCGAGCTGACCGGCGCCGAAGCCGCGACCGTGGTCAACAACAACGCGGCCGCGGTGCTGCTCACGCTGTCCGCGCTGGCGGCGAAGAAGGAAGTCGTGGTGTCGCGCGGCGAACTCGTCGAAATCGGCGGTGCGTTTCGCATTCCCGACATCATGAGCCGCGCGGGCGCGAAGCTGCGCGAAGTCGGCACGACGAACCGCACGCATCTGAAGGACTACGACGAAGCGATCAACGCACGCACCGCGCTGCTGATGAAAGTCCACGCGAGCAATTACGCGATCAGCGGCTTCACGAAGGAAGCCAGCCTCGCGGAAATCGCGCCGCTCGCGCATGCGCGCGGTCTCGCGGTCGCCGTCGATCTCGGCAGCGGCACGCTCGTCGATCTCAGCGAATGGGGCTTGCCGCGCGAGCCGACCGTGCGCGAGACCGTCGAGGCCGGCGCCGACGTCGTCACGTTCAGCGGCGACAAACTGCTCGGCGGCCCGCAAGCCGGGTTGATCGTCGGGCGGCGCGATCTGATCGCGAAGATCAAGAAGCATCCGCTAAAGCGCGCGCTGCGCGTCGGCAAGCTCACGCTCGCGGCGCTGGAACCGGTGTTGCAGCTGTATCGCGCGCCGGAGAAGCTGACCGAGCGGCTCACCACGCTGCGCCTGCTTACGCGGGCCGCCGACGAGATTCACGGCGCCGCGCAACGCGTGCAGCCGGCGTTGCAGCAGGCGCTCGGCGCGCGCTACACGGTGAGCGCCGAGCCGATGTTCAGCCAGATCGGCAGCGGCGCGTTGCCGGTCGACGTGCTGCCGAGCTATGGGCTCGTCGTCAGGCTGGCGGACGGCAAGCGCGGCGGCCGGCAACTGCTCGCGCTCGAAAAGCAGTTGCGCGAGATGGCGCGGCCGGTGATCGGCCGGATCGCGGACGACGCGTTGCGTCTCGATCTGCGCTGCCTCGAAGCGGGCGACGAGGCGCAACTGATCGCGCAACTGAAGGGCCAGTACGCATGATCGTCGGCACGGCGGGGCATATCGATCACGGCAAAACGAGTCTCGTGAAGGCACTGACGGGCGTCGATACGGACCGCCTCAAGGAAGAAAAAGCGCGCGGCATTTCGATCGAACTCGGCTATGCGTACGTGCCGCTCGAAAACGGCGACGTGCTCGGTCTGATCGACGTGCCGGGTCACGAAAAGCTCGTGCATACGATGACAGCCGGCGCGAGCGGCATCGACTTCGCGCTGCTCGTGATCGCCGCCGACGACGGCGTGATGCCGCAAACGCGCGAGCATCTGGCGATCGTCGAACTGCTCGGCATCAAACGCGGCGCAATTGCGCTGACGAAGGTCGATCGCGTCGATGCGCAGCGTCTGCAGGATGCGCATGCGGAAGTGGCGGCGTTCGTCGGCGGCAGCGTGCTGGGCGATGCGCCCGTCTTCGACACCTGCGCGACGCGCGCGGACGACGCGGGCGTGGCCGCGCTGAATGCGTATCTGCGCGAGCAGGCCGCGGCATGGCGCATGAAGCGCGACGACGGGCTGTTCCGTCTCGCCGTCGATCGCGTGTTCACGCTGGCGGGGCAGGGCACGATCGTCACCGGGACCGTGGTGGCGGGCAGCGTGAGCGTCGGCGAGACGATGCTGCTCGCGCCGAAGAACGAGCCCGTGCGCGTGCGCAGCATTCACGCGCAGAATCGTCCCGCCGAAACCGGCCGCGCCGGCGAGCGCTGCGCGTTGAATCTCGCGGGCATCGAGAAGAGCGCGATCGATCGCGGCGACTGGATCGTCGATGCGCGTTTGTCGCAAGCGAGCGAGCGCATCGACGTGATGCTGACGCTGCTCGCCGACGCGCCGCATGCGCTCGAACATTGGACGCCGCTGCACGTGCATCTCGGCACGCAGCATCAGGTCGCGCACGTCGCGCTGCTCGACGGCGACACGCTCGGCGCGGGACAGTGTGCGCGCGTGCAACTGGTGTTCGAGCGGCCGCTGTGCGCGGTGCCCGGTGATCGCTTCGTCGTGCGCAATGCGCAGGCCAATCGCACGGTGGGCGGCGGCCATGTGCTCGATCCGTTCGCGCCCGCGCGCAAGCGGCGCGCGGCGGAACGGCTCGCGTGGCTCGATGCCATCGAAACGATGCTCGACACCGGCTCGCTCGATGCGCTGTTTGCGTGCGCGCCGCGCGGCCTGTCGCGCACGCTGCTCGAACGTCTGACGGGCAGGCCCGCCGCCGCGCTCGCGTTGCCGTCCGATACGCGCACGATCGAATTGCCAGGGCACGATGCCTTGCTGTTTGCGGGCGCGGCATGGGACGCGCTTGCCGAACGATTGACGGGGGCGCTTGCGCAATATCACGAACGCTCGCCCGACGAACTCGGCCCGGACGTGTCGCGCCTGCGGCGCATCGCGGCGCCGCTCGCCGACGATGTGCTGTGGCGCGCGCTGGTGGACGCCGCGGCGGCGCGTGGCGAGATCGTCAAACGCGGGCCGTGGCTGCATTTGCCCGGGCACACGGTGACGCTCGACGACGCCGATCGCGCGCTTGCCACCGCGCTGCTGCCCGAGATTGAGGCGGGGCGCTTCGATCCGCCGTGGGTGCGCGATCTCGCGAGGGCACACGGCGTGACCGAGGAGCGCATGCGTCAGTTGCTGCGCAAGCTCGCGCGGCAGGGCGAGCTGTTCCAGGTCGTGCACGATCTGTTCTATCACCAGGATGTGGTTCGCGAACTCGCTGCGATTGCGGCGGTTGAGGCGCGGAAAAACGCGGGCACGGTGGCGGCGGCACCGTTTCGCGACGTCACCGGACTCGGCAGAAAACGCGCGATCCAGCTTTTGGAGTTCTTCGACCGGGTTGGGTATACTCGCTTCCACCGTGGGTTGCACCTGCTGCGCACGGATAGCCGCTGGCTCGATATGCTTTGAGCGGCGGCGTGCAGTCGATCGATGCTTCATCATCGACTCGTCGTTTTGCAATGTGCCGTTAAGCATATAGTGGCCGCGAAATAAAACATAAAGTGGCCACATCTCTAAGCCTTCCTGCTACTGGAAGGCAGGCCGATAAAGAATAACTTGGCCTAACGTAACGAATTAAAGCATTACGTGGCCAAAAGAAAATCTCCTTGTGCAACAGCCCCATTTTTGCTGCGTGCTGAGCGCGCTCGGCACCGTTAGCATTGTGTTGCCGTGAACCCAGGTAGGGTTCGCGAAAACCGCGAGATTGTCGTGACAATGCTCGAAGAGTGTTTGCGTGCGAAGCCGTTGGGGCAGCAGCTCCTTGACGTGCTTGCCGTGGACGCCGGGCCCTTACGACATTCCAGCGCTAGGAGACTGCAATGCCCATTTGGAAACCACGCCCAGCTTCGGAATTGCCAAAAATTCCGCTATCGCGATGGCGCATTTTTGAGGTGGCTGACGGGAGCAGGCATTTTGTTGGCGTTGATATGTTCGACCAGTCGGGGCGCGTCAGTTCCCCGATAGTGACGTTCGACCCTGTTGCTCGGGAAGGAACGACGCAGACTGGTCGCATCTACGAACTAATTGGCCAGCAAGGCTGGTCGCCCCGAGCAGAGTATGTCTTGCAAAGGTGGTGCGGGCTGCACGACGTGGCCTCGTACACGGACGTCACCGAGCGCTTACTTGAACTGGATGGAGATTGCGATGAAGACCAGCCAGGTGATTCCGGCTGATTTTCCGCAGGAGTCTTGGCCAGGAACTGCGTAAGAGATAAAAGGAGAATCCGAACTATGAACCGGACGTTGATGTGCCGCGACGCACATCCTGGCTCGCGGGTAGGCGTCGCGACATATATTCGCTCTATTGGGGAGCAGGGGCGCATCAGCTATCACCGTATCGGCGTTGGGCGACGGGCAAATAAGCTCGGTGCTAAAGCGCAACACGTTACTCGCCTCGCATACGAAATTTGTACCATCTCCCCAGATGCGGCAGCGGAAATACTCACGCTGCCGCCGCGTCAGGTCGGACGAATTATCAAAGCCGTGCTGCGTCGAGCGCGAAAAACGACACATAAGAGAGTTTCTTTTAGACGGCACTTGAACCGCAGTGTCTTGCGTATTCCGGTGTCGGACAGTACACACGGTCGCTCACAGTCAGCCTGATGGCCAGCCGTGTGCCTTCTTGACGGAGTTGATGATGACAATGCCAGATGAGCGGACGAACGCGGTCATTGAAACGCGGGAGTTTTTACAGCTGCTCGCAGCTTCCGATGACGCAGCCAGTGGCGCCGACATTCGCGAAATTGCGATGCGACTACTTCGGCACTACCCGTCGGATGTCGACCTTGATATTTCCGCCGCGGCACTGCCGGGAGTCTGGTCGCCCCTCGCCGAAAGCCTGCCCGTACGTGCAAAATCGCGGTCGATTCGCGAACTCGGTGGAATTCTGAAATCTGACTCCGCTGCCGTAGATATTGAAGAGATGAATCCTTGGCGTGACTGACGCCAGCGAGGCGTTAGCCGAACGGCCGGCGAGATAGTTGCTCCCGAGTTAGCGGTTTCACTGCTTCGCGTCATCATAAAAGAATGACCGTCCCAGCTGTCTCACCACGCGGGCCGGTAATGGTGCGGTCAAGCCGAACAATACGGGCAAGCCGGATTCCACCCACAGATACGCGAGATTTCACAGTGACAATCTACGCGTCGGAGGCATCGTTGATGCCTGCATTCCATTCGGAGCGAACGACGCAAATCTTCTTGCCGTCTTTCGAGAAATGGTACTTCGCTACCTGACAACCCGTCGGCGTCCGAGGGTCCTTGAGCTTTTCCAGGGCACGAATGAGGCTTGCCCGAAAATTGCGCATGTGAGACTCATAGCCAGAGAGACGATATAGCGTCTCAATCGGCAACCACAATGGGGCCGCGTGCCCCGCATAGAAGCTTGCGAGCCAGCCCTTCAGACCGTCATATCCCGCTGCCTCATTCTCAACAGCGGTCCAGCTTCCCGGCCCGAATAGCTCCGCCACTGATGTCGTCACGCGCAGCAGAAGCACATCACTTCCCTTGAAGTCTTTTGAAGGCTCGCCGTCCTCGAATGTCACCGACAAAAGCTTAGGTACCTCGATGTTCATCCGGTCGTAGCGCATGCGCATCTGCGCAGAGCTCAGACGAAGCAAACTGGCCCGAATAGCTTTGTGCGCCTTGACGCTGTATTCGTTTCCCATGTGACGCGCGAACTCATAGAACGTCGTTCGCAGGTGCCGGGTACCTTCCTCAGGGCACAGCGGTACCTCCCGGTAGTAGTCGAGGCAGGTCGCGTAGACCAGCCGGTCGAACTGACAGAGCTCATACCCGCTGAAAATCAAGGTCATGTTCCGAAACGAGGCAATTTCCTTTCCGGCTACCAGGAGGGACGGGTCGCTCGACAACACCTCCGCGTTGTCGGCCTGCACGGCGCGTCCGGCAGAAAACAAGGCCGAACGGAGAAACGCGTTCGGCAGCGCCCGCGCCATCGCGGACCAGCTCGGCAGGTATACTTCGGTCCCCCGACGTGCAGACTGCCGGCGCCTCGCGTGCTGAACTTCTTCCGCTGTCGCATTTGACTGCAATTCGATAACTGCTGGTTCCGTGAGCTCATTCGTCGCGCGACGTTCGAGGCCGTCGGCGAAGCGGCCGAGTCGCTTTGCCGCTTCGAGCACGGTCATTTGTTGACCAGGAGCGGTGGAAAGAGCCGCTTCGGCTGTGAGATTCGCGAGCGCTCGCAGCTCGGCGATTTTGTTCCCGGGATTCGTTGACGCTTGCAACTTAGCCATGCTGACGCCCCGTGAACTGGACGGCGCGGTTCATCGTTGGCCGCATCGCAGGGAAAGCGAAGCCGGCAGGTGAGTATTCCGAAAGCCGGACGCCGTGAAGCGCACTGGTGGCGGGCGTGAAAAGCTGAGCAACGCCGGCAGCGCGGCGAGTCCATGTCAGCGGTCTGGTCATTGCAAACACATGCAGGTGGAGATGTCTCTGTATATGCGTGCAAGACGGGGCATGACATCAAAAAAATCGGACTTTCTGAAATGTCGCAGTAAAACGTGCCAGATATTCAGTCTCGGGAAATACGGTCTCACTTGTACTCCGCATCGCCCCAACTTGTACCGTGCATCGCCTGAACTTGTACGCTGCATCGCTTCAGCTTGTACTCCGCATCGCATTTCAGGGAATACTACGAAAAATGAACTGCAGCGCGCGGAGTTATTGCAGGTCGATGCATGCCATAGTATTTATAGACTCAATAATCGGGATAGGCGAGCTAGCATGACCGAGAACTGGCGAATCGCTCCATAGCCTGGTTTTTGGCTCCTCGCGAGTTTGCCGGCAATTGGCTGCGTGGCTCGTTTATATTTGGTTGAGAGACATGCACGATTGACCAGCGAAGACCGCTCCCTGGCGCATTGCCGTGGAGATGTGACCGGCAATCGCCGACCCTGGCCAGCCAGGTGGCTTGGTGCTCGGGGGCGTACTCTCGCTATTGCATTGTCGCGTTCGGGTGACGCGACAGCTATTGCAGATATAGCGCGGCGCGGTTTCCAGGAATGGTTTTCCGTTTGTCTCTGGCTGGCCAAGGCGATACGAAATAAGAGTCTGATTTCGCCTGTTGCCTGACTGATATGTCTCGCCGCGCGCTTTGCGGTGTCACACAACGCAGGCATCGGGACCTCACCGCACAAATCACCGATGAGCCCGGCGGGTTCCGTGACGAAATGGACTGCGCGGATTATCTACAAAGGCGGCTGGCCAGGATGAGAGTTGACGGCGTGCTCATCCGTCAACTGCATCTGTCTCGTGCTGCACCGGCGGTCAGACGAACTAGATGACTCGCCTGCGGCCAGCTCATCCTTGTTGCACGCTATTCACGCCCTATGGTGAGCGTTTTCGTTGCCTGAACATGGTCGATATAGATAGACGCATAAGCTGCGAAATTCCTGCCTACGCCCCAGAGTTCAACGAGGTCAACGGCAGCAACGTTACCGTGCGTCTATCCTGCCGACACCGACGCAATGCCACCGTTTCGTTAGCTGGAAAACGGCAAATCGTGCGGTTGGTAAGCTGAAAAACGACAAATCCTTGCGATAAGGCCGCATTAAAAGCGGAGATATGACACCCTGATGGGCTTCTGTTTGTGTTCGTCGCTCGACCGGGGCTCTGCGCCGGCGTGACTGGCCCCCGGGCTTAATCCCGACGGCAGCCAGAGTCGGAACTCGAAAACTGCGGCGCTACTTCATGGGCTTCATTCTGGTTGCCCGCTAATCATGACCCATGGTGGGCGCTTTCTTTAGATGGTATGGACGCCTCCCCCCGGCAACGGGTAAGGGAAGCCAGGCGACAGAGCGCATCTGCAACTGCCTGTACAGTGGATGCGTCGTGCCCATCAGCTCACGCAGGAGGTTTCCAAATGAAGA
>NZ_JAAGPS010000128.1:0-20072 GCF_017105025.1 Paraburkholderia sp. Ac-20336
GCCCAGGCGCGTTCCGACACCGCGCCGCTCAAGGACAAGCTCGAGCGCGCGCTGTCCGCCGACGAGCGCATCCGCTGGCGCTGCGAACAGGAGCGCGGCGAGATCGACCGCACGGCGCTCGCGAAGCTCGCGACGTCGCCCGGTTATCGCACGCCGTTTCGCACGCAGCGCGCGGCCAAGGGGCGCGACGTCGCGGTGACCTTGTTGATCGACCGCAGCGGTTCGATGGCCGGCCGCAAGATCGAACTTGCGCGCCTCTGCGCGAGCGCCCTATGCGATGCGCTCACGCAGTTGTCGTTCGATTGCGAAGTGCTCGGCTACTGCTCGCTCGAATCGGCGCCGATGAAGCAGCTCTACGAGCGCCAGCTCGCGGCCGGCGCCGATTTGCGGCGCTATAACCGCTTCGTCGAGCGGCTCGATCTGAAGGTCTACAAGCACTTCGGCGCGACCGATCTGAGCGGCCTCGCCGAAATCGACTGCGGGCACGAGAACCCGGACGGCGAGGCGCTCGCATGGGCCGCGACGCGGCTCGCCGATCACCCGGCCGCGCGCCGCATCCTGATGGTGTTCTCCGACGGCTACCCGTCGACCGGCGACGGCGATCCGCAGGTCTTGCGCAGCGATCTGCGCGAACGCGTCGCGGCGATCGGCAAGCGCGGCATCGAACTGGTCGGCATCGGCGTGCTGACCGATGCGGTCGAAGATTTCTATCCGCGTAACGTCGTCATCAGCCGGCTCGCCGAACTGCCCGCGACGGCGTTCTCGGTGCTTGGCTCGATGCTGCTCACACGCTAGTTTGCCAGTGCGGCGAGTTGGGCCTTCGTCGCACAAACCGACCCCATGAACGCGCCGAATCGGCGATCCGGCCGATCAAGCGAAATCCGTGTTTTCACCGACGACGGTTTGCACGAATCCGTGCGCAACGGGCTGAAGGCTTCCGAGGTCGGCACGCTGAATAGCGCCAGCGCGAAGGTCGTCATGGCCGGGTAGATGGACCTTGAAATTACAAAAAATCAGCGACTGGATTTAAAAATATTTTCTTTAATCAAAACTGGAATTATAAAAACATGAATTATCTTTTCCTTGACAGAAAAGAATGATGTGGCGAGGATGGAATGTAGTTAATTAATATCAATGGCGATTACAGAATAGTAAAAATTTCGTGTGAACGTATGCTCGCCGGCAAAAATACCTGGCATATGAATTTGTTCCATCACAGGAGAAAACCATGAAGCGCTTTATCTCGAACGCCATTCTTGCAAACGCTGTCTTGTGCTGTGCCGCTGCCTACGCGCAGACCCCGCCGCACAACGTCGGCGACAGGCATCCCAACCTGCGTGCCGCCCAGCATCTCGTTGACCAGGCCAACAGGCGGATCGACGATGCTCAAAGAGCGAACGAATGGGACCTCGGCGGGCACGCCCAAAGGGCTCGCGATCTGCTCGTCCAGGCCAATGAGGAACTCAAGCAGGCGGCGGAAACCGCGAATACCGAGCACAGGTAAACCGGACCTGTTAGCGAACATTGCCGGTGCCCGAATTTGCGGCACCGGCGTTATAGGTATAAATAGCGCTGAAAGTTAATCAGGGGCCAAGTCACACACCTCATGCCGGTCAAGGCCTTACTCGCCTTTGGCCGCCCCGAATCCAGTCTCGATTTCGTACCTGCATCGCGCAACGCTCGCAACCTTCATCAAAGCCTGCCGTGAAGCTTGACTGCGCGCGGTATAGGCAACGTAATAAACGTGTTCGCGCTTTTCATCTCGCCACCGGCGGCATCGTCGCGATCGGAATCAGGAATTCGGACACGCCGGTCAGGATGATCTGCACGCCGATGCACAGCAGCAGGAACGCCGACACTCTCAACGCGACCTTCGTGCCTTCCACGCCGAGGTAGCGCGCGAACACCACCGCGCGGCTATAGACCAGATAGACGGTCACGGCCACCGCGAGCGAAATCGCCACCGAGGCGATGCCCGACATCACGAACGCCGAGAGCTTGTGCGTGCGGTTCGCTGTCAGTGCGATGGCCGTCGCGATCGAGCCGGGCCCGGTGGTGAGCGGCACGGTCAGCGGGAAGAAGGCGCGCGACATCGCATTCTCCGCATCGACGCGCTTCACGCCGGTCTGCTCGGCCGGCTGCGTGTCCGGCGCATTGAGCATCTGCCAGCCGCCCACCGCGAGCGCGAGGCCGCCGCCGATGCGCAGCGCCTCCATCGAAATGCCGAAGAAATGCAGGATCGGCGTACCGATGAAAAACGCCACCAGCAGCACGACGCTCGCGTTGATCGCGATCTTGCGGGCGAGCACGCTGCGCTCCTCGGTGGTCAGCGAGGCGGTCCGGTCGAGAAAAACAAAAGCGCCGCCGATCGGATTGATGATGCTGATCAAGCCGGTAAAGCCAAACAGAATGTCGGAGATCAGGCTTTCGACCATATGTGTGTCCGTAGCGGGCCGCGTCGACAGACGCCGTGCCCTGTTGATGAACCCGGGGCGCGGACCCCACGAACTGCTGCGACGAACCGCGGCCCGGACCATGCTGCATTGCTGGCAGATGATATCGCGCCGCGCCAGCCAGGCCGCAAAAAACCGCGCACCCCGTGCCCCGCGACAGCGCACGGCGAGTCCCGCTCGCGAGCGGCGCGCCGGGCCGCGCTCTGCCTTGCGGTGCAGCAATCGCACCGGAAAGATGCATCCGCAACTTTCGGAAAACTGACATTTATTTTGAAGCCCTTTACGGGACCAAAGTATCAGGCATAAAGTCGTCAACGCAGCCGTACTTTCAACGACATCTACCCCTTCGTTCGAGGAGTTGCCCACATGCTGCTTCGTGTACTTGCCGCGTTGCCGTTCATCGGCATCCTGGTCGGCGTTGCGTTTGTCAATCGTGTCGAGCCGCTCGTGCTCGGCATGCCGTTCGTGCTGGCCTGGATCGTCATGTGGGTGGTGTTGAGTGCGATCATCATGGCGATCGTCTACCGCCTCGATCCGTCCAACCGCCAGCTTGCCGCCGACGCCGAGGAGGTTCGCCCATGAGTGCACTCGTCATCATCGCGGCCGTCACGCTCGGCGCGCTGTTCCTCGGGGTATGCGCGCGGCGCGGCCACGACATGAGCCTCGAGCAGTGGAGCGTGGGCGGCCGCAGCTTCGGCACCGCGTTCGTGTTCCTGCTGATGGCCGGCGAAATCTACACGACCTTCACGTTCCTCGGCGGCAGCGGCTTCGCCTATGGCAAAGGCGCGCCGGTCTACTACATCCTCGCCTACGGCACGCTCGCCTACATCATCTCGTACTGGGTGCTGCCGCCGATCTGGCGCTACGCGAAGATCCACCGTCTCGTCTCGCAGCCGCACTTCTTCACGTGCAAATACGACAGCCCGGCGCTCGGCACGCTCGTCGCGCTGGTCGGCGTGGCCGCGCTGATTCCGTACCTCGTGCTGCAGCTGAAGGGGCTCGGCATCATCGTCGCGACGGTTTCGTACGGCGCGATTTCGTCGACGGCGGCGGTCTGGATCGGCGCCTGCGTGGTCACGGCCTACGTGACCGTGTCGGGCGTACGCGGCTCCGCGTGGAACTCGGTCGCCAAGGACCTGCTGATTCTGGCGATCGTGCTGTTCCTCGGCATCTATCTGCCGCTGCACTACTACGGCGGCTTCTCCGACATGTTCCGCGCGATCGACGCCGCCCGCCCCGGCTTCCTGTCGTTCCCGGCGCGCGGCTCGAGCGTGGTGTGGTTCCAGTCGACCGTGCTGCTGGCCGCGCTCGGCTTCTTCATGTGGCCGCACACGTTCGGCTCGATCTACACGGCGAAGGACGAGCGCATCTTTCGCCGCAATGCAGCAGTGCTGCCGCTCTATCAGCTGATCCTGCTGTTCGTGTTCTTCGTCGGCTTCGCGGCGACGCTGCGCGTGCCGGGCCTGACCGGCGCCGACATCGACCTGTCGCTGTTCCGCCTCTCGCTGCAAACGTTCGACCCGTGGTTCGTCGGCGTGATCGGCGCGGCCGGCATTCTGACCGCGCTCGTGCCGGGCTCGATGATCCTGACCTCGGCCTCGACGCTGCTCGCCAACGACGTCTATCGCGGCATGCTGAACCGCGGCGCATCGGATGCGACCGTCGCCACGATTGCCCGCGTGCTCGTGCCGATCGTGGCGCTCGTCGCGGTCGGCTTCACGCTGCACGGCGGCGCGACGATCGTCGCGCTGCTGCTGATGGGCTACAACTTCGTCACGCAGCTGTTCCCGGCCATGATCTGCAGCCTGCGGCCGCACAACCGCGCGACCAGGCAAGGCGCGTTCTGCGGCATCGTGGCCGGCGTCGCGGTGGTCACGCTGACCACGCTGCTGCACTGGAGCGTCGGCCAGTTGATGCCGTTCCTGCCCGATGCGCTGAAGGACGTCAACATCGGCATCCTCGCGCTGGTGGTCAACGTGATCGTGTTCGTGATCGTGAGCGCGATGACGCAGCCGCGCGGCGCCGAGCAGACGCACGCGTCGGCGCATTGACATGTCCTACGTTCTCTACTATTCGCCCGGCACGGCCAGCATGGCCGTGCACTGGATGCTGATCGAACTGGGCGTGCCGTTCGAGACGCGCCTCGTCGATTTCGGCGCGGGCCAGCAGCATGATCCGGACTATCTGCGCCTCAATCCCGCCGGGCGGGTGCCGACACTGATCGTCGACGGCACGCCGCGCCATGAATCGGCTGCGTTGCTGATGCTGCTCGCCGAGCGGCACCCCGACGCCGCGCTCGCGCCGGCGGTGGGCTCGACGCAACGCGCCGCATGGATCGAGTGGATGATCTACCTCGCGAACACGCTGCTGCCCGCGATGCGCGACTGGTTCTACGCCGACAAGGACGGCGACGCCGGCGGTGCCGACGCGGTGCGCGCGCTCGCGCGGCGCCGCATCGAGGAGGCTTGCGAACGGCTCGATACGCACTTCGGCGGAGCGGAACACGCGTATTTAACCGGCGACAGGCTCAGCACCGCCGACCTGCTCGCGGTCGTGCTGATGCGCTGGACGCGCAACATGCCGCGGCCGGCGACGGACTGGCCGCATCTCGCGAGCTATATCCGCGGGATGCGCGCGCGGCCGTCGTTCATTGAGCTGAATGCGCGCGAGAAGTTGACGGGGTGGATGAACGAGGAGAGGTGACGTGTGTTTAGCATGAACAAGGCCGAATTGATCCGTTATATGCGGATACAGAATAACGCCGCAAAGGCTTGCGATCTGGCGATTAAGATTGAATATCCGTCACCAAAGGAACGGGCGCAACGCAACCATATAGAACTATATGATGTTATGGCAGCACGCTGCCGCTATGTGCTTAGAAGTCAACAAAATGAATTTCTGCGCGATCTCTATTCGATCAAAACGGGCTAAACGCCGTAGCTAATCCATTGAACTTTATCGAATCCCTCACCCCTCCCGCTCCACCACCCCCGTCGGCGCCGCGAACGCATAACCGTCCTTGCCGTCGCGCTTGACCCGATACATCGCGGCATCGGCTGCGGCGACCAGGTGGCGCGGATCGTCGACGTCGTCGGGAAAGCTCGCGATGCCGATACTCGCGCGCACGGGGCCGACACCCATTTCCTCGTCGGCGCGGACCACGCAGGCGATCAGCCGGCGCGCGATCTCGACCAGTTGCGTTTCGTTCACGAACTCGCGCACCAGCACCGCGAACTCGTCGCCGCCGATCCGTGCGACAAGGTCGCTCTTGCGCACCGATGCGCGGAACCGCGCCGACACGTCGACGAGGAATGCGTCGCCGGTGCGATGCCCGAACGAGTCGTTGACCTGTTTGAAGCCGTCGAGATCGATATAGAGCAGCGCGACCCGCCGCTCTGCGATCGCGGTCCGCGCGCCGTCAGCGGCATCGTCGAGCGCGGTAAGCAGCATGCGGCGGTTCGGCAAGCCAGTCAGCGGATCATGCAGCGACGCATGCTCGAACTCGTGCGATTGCCCTGCGAGTTGCCGGTTGCGCTTCGCATACATGCCGAGCGCGGTAATCAGCATGCAGAACAGCAGCGTGGCGAGCACGATCAGCGTGCGCGAGACGTGCGTCGCGCGTAGCCGCACGTCGGCGCTCGACGCCTCGCGTTGCGCGTGCCAGAACGCATACACGTCGCCGAGCTGCGCCACCGTAGTTTCGGGCGGCGCATCCGCCGCGAGCGTGGACGGAAGCGGCGGTGCCGGCGACGGGCTCGCGTCGACGAGCGCCGCCAGCGAGGCAAGACGCCGCGCGAATTCGCCGCGCGCCGCGCGATAGCCTTGCTGGTAGGCGGCGTCGCGGCTCACACCGGACATGCGCTGCCACACGGCCAGTTGTTCGCGCGCGCTGTCGGCGTGCTCGGTCGCTTCGAGCACGAGGCCCGCGTACTCCTGCTTGAATTGATCGGAGAAGACCGTGCGGATCTGCGTCGCGAGATACAGCACGCCGAACAGCAGACACAGCAGCGCGGCCACGGCGACGCTCGCCGGTCCGGGCCGCCAGCGGCGCATCCCTATCCGCGTGCGAACGGCGCCGCGCGGGCCGGCTCGCACGGCGGCAACCCACTCAAGGATGCGAGTAAATGTCTTGTTGTCGTCCGTTGCCATGTTGACGATAACTTACGCGTCGAAAGAAACTGCCCACGCGCGCAAACAGGCCGTCCTTGTGCTTCGCGTTCGACGACGCATGCCTTCCCTGCTGCGCGAGTCGCGTTTCTTTCGACGCACGGCCGGACGCGGGCTGCGCCGTGGAATCGGCGGCCTTCGCGGCGCGAAGGGGCGTGGATGGAGCAGAAGAGGTAGCCGTAGCAACGGGCGGATCAGCCGATGCATCAGCTACGGAATCAGACAACGTGCCTGCCAGCTGCGCCGCAGGGGCAGCCCCCGCAACAGGCGGAGGACTCTGCCTGATCTGCCCCGACCACCCGCCCGGATCGTTGCCATGCTCGTTGGCGGCTTCGCGCGTATCAACGGACGCGGCCGGTTGCGTGCGAGACGCCTCGGCTTCATGCGCGACGCTCACCGTCGCCGTCGCAGCAGCAGCCCCGCCCGGCTTCGGCGAACCGAGCGCCGCACGCGCCCCGGCGATGGCCTGCGCATACACCTGCTGGTCCTGATCGAACCAGACGCCATAGGCGATGGTGCCCAACACGCCGAAAGTCAGCGCGACTGCCGCCGCGACGCAGAGCGCGAGGCGGCTGAAACGCCGCGGCACAACATCCGTCCGGTACGAACCGTCGAGGTCGAAGTCGCTATGTGGGTCGTCGGTTGCGGAATCACGCACGCGAATAGGATCGTGATCGGTAGCCATTGCAATACGCTCCGGGTACGTGCCACTTCGGGCTGACCAGTGGCCGCGAGCCGCGCTTGCGCGCCGCCGTTGCACACACTGTTCGATGAATGTAGTCCTCTCGCCTGCGGGCCACAACAGTCTGACGTTGCGCTTTTGCCGCGTCCCTGTCGAGCCTCAATCGCGTTTGAAAATCAGGCTACCCATCGCCATGCCAAACGGCAACAAGGCAGGTAAAAGCTGCAACGCGGCAGGTAGGCGCGTCGCCGCCCCCGGCCGCTACGCCAGATGCGACAAGGGTTCCGCGAAACACGCCAGAGCGGTGGCTGTCACCGATGCAACAACTACGCCTGCCCCGTGGACAGCGCACGATGCAAGGCCACCGCTTGAAACGGGCTTTTGCCGAGACACGCGCCACATGCGGCGCGAGGCCTCCACCGAACTTGCCGCGGCACCGGATTCCCGAAATAGTCCGCGTGTAATGGTAAGTTCTCGTTCACGCGTTTCGCGAACGCGGGTTGCGAAACGCATAACGTCATCGCTCAGCATGCCAATCATGTCCAACGTGTATCAGCACAAACCTCTGACGCCTTTTCGCCGCGCCTTCGCGCGCTTTTCGCTGTCCGAAACCGCCAAGTACGCGAAGCTCACGCTCGGGCTGTGGATCGGCTTCGGCATCCCCTATCTGCTCGGCTATCCCGATGCGGCCGTGCCGCTCGCCGGTTCGACGATGCTGACGCTGGCGCTCGGCAGCTCGATTTCGGCTGCCCGAAGCTATTTCTACAAGCGCGTGTTTTCCAACGTGGTGGCGATGCCGATCGGCACGCTGCTGATCTGGCTCACCGCGCCACATCTATGGCTCGGCGCGGCGCTGCTGCCGGTCGTGATCTTCGGCATCGTGGCGTTGCGGCCATCGCTGTTCCAGATGACCAGCATCACGGTGCCGATCACGCTCGTGCTCTATACCGGCGAACATATTCCGCTGCTCGAACAGCGCCTGATCGGCGTCGTGCTCGGCATGTTCCTCGGCTTCATCATCCAGCAGATCGCGTTTCCGCCCGATCACGGCTACTGGGCGAATACGCTCGTCAACGACGGCAACGAGCAGGCGACCGGCATCGTCGAGCAGCTCGCGGCCGGCACGCTCGAAAAATCTCAGATCAAGCCGGCCGCGGCGAAGCTGCGCGCGCTAAGCACGAACCTCAAGCAGGCGCATCAGTTGCTGAAAACCGATCTCGAACAGGCCTGGGTGTCGCCGCATCTGAAGCGCAACGAGGTGCGGCTGCCGGTATTCGCGTGCTATCAGGAGACCTTCGATACGCTCGTCAATTTTCTCGAGACCATGGACACGTTCCATGCCCCGTTCGCCGCGCTCGATGCGGCATGGCGCGAGGCGTTTCTCGCGCGCCTCGGCCAGCTCGTCGCCGTGCACCGGCAACTGGCCGAGGCGGCGGACCTGCGCGTCGAACGTGCGCCGCTCGCCGCGCCGCCGCTGCACATGGAAGACCTGCGTCAATTGAGCGAGGACCTGCCCGCGTCCAGCGTGTTTACGAGCGTGTATCTCGGGCATCTGACCGGCTACGGAATTCTGCTGTGCCGCCTGAGCGAGCTGCACACCGCATGAGTGGCATACAGTTCGCCATGCGGCTTACTGCACCGTGATCGTCTGCTTCATGTTCGGATGGATGCCGCAAAATATCTTGTAGATACCGGGTTTATCGAACCTGAACTGATACGTGTCGTTCTGATCGAGCGCGGCCGAGCGGAACATGCCGGCATCGTTGACGACCGTGTGCGGCTCGCCGTCGAGGTTCTTCCACGTCACCGTCGAGCCGGCTTTGACGGTCATTGCCATCGGCATGAACATGAAGTTCCTGATGACGGCGGCATTGGGGCTTTGCGTCTGCGTCTGCATGTGCCCCTGCACCGGCGTTTGCGCCTCGCCCGATCCCGCCGACATCGCGAGAATCAGAACGCTGCCGAGCAGGTTGAAAAATACACGGACCACGATACGGGTTTGCATGATCGATCTCCTCAGGGCGCGAAAAAATGCGGGCTTCGCCGTGCCGTTCATGCGAGCGTCGCGTCGTTGAGCGTCGCTTTGAGCGGATGCCGCGCGATGCTGACGCTCGTCACGCCGAGCATCTTCGGCAACTGGTCGCTCGCGACTTTCAGCGGCCCCGGGCCGTCGCCATGGCCGGCGGTCGGCTGCGGATAGGCGGTCGAGCGCGCGGTATGGAACGTGACGTTGCCCTCGACCTTCGACACGATCTGATGGATATGGCCGTTGAGCACCGTCACCGAACCGAAGCGCTTCAGGTAGCTCATGGCCTGCCCCGCGTCGCCGGTGCCCCAGCCCCACGGTTCGTAGATCGTCCACATCGGCATGTGCGCGAACACGACGACCGGCGTGCTCGACGAGCGTCCCTTCAGATCGTTTTCGAGCCACGCGAGCTGTTCGTCGCCGAGACCGCCTAGGCCGTTCGGCTTGAAATGCATCACGTTGACGAGGCCGACGAAATGCACGCCCTGATGATCGAAGCTGTAATAGCCGCGGTTATCGGAGGCCTTGCCGAAGCGGTTGAAGTATTCGGTGCCGGGGCCATCGGTCACGTCGTGCTCGCCGGGCACCGTGTGCAGTTCGGTGATTTTCAGGTCCGCCAGCAGTTGCGCCGCGAGATCGAATTCGGACGCCTTGGACAGATGCGTGATGTCGCCCGTGTGGATTGCGAGCGGCGGTCTGGACGGCATCGCGTTGACGAAGTCGATCGTCTGTTTCAGCGTGCCGGCAACGTCGGGATTCGCTTCCTTGTTGAAGCCGATATGCGTGTCGCTGATCTGCAGGAAAAGCGGCACGCCCGTCGATGCCGACGCGTTTTTTGCATCGGCGGCGAGCGCGAGTTCGACCGGCGCGAGCACGCCGCCCGACAGCATGAACACGGTGCCGAGTCCACCGAATGCAAGACATTTGAGCGCGCCGCGACGCGCCGGATCGAACGGATGATGTGACGACATGATGACCTCACGAAGAAGATTCGCCGCAGAAGCTGCGGGAGTGTCCCGCGGCCACTGCGGCCCGGTTCGTGAGGCATGACTGGCGCTGTGCGGGTTTTATTCCCGCCGGCCGTGCTCAATGTCGTCGTGTCGATGGCGGCGACTTCCGCCGCCGCGTGTGAAGCGTGCAATCATGAAGCGCGCAAGCGCGACTCACGCTTGCCAGGCGGCCTGTCCGGCGCGTTCGGGAAACGGCTTGCGCCACGCGTCGAAAGCGTTCAGCTGATCGTGCCAGCGCTGTACTTCGGAGAATTCATTGAGCGGTATCGCCGCCCTCGGCGCATACGGCAACATCGCGCCAACCAGAAAATCCGCGACCGACAGGTCATTGCCGAGCAGCCACTTGCGGCCCTTCAGGTGTTGCTCGAGCACGGCGGCGTTCTTGCGGAACAAGCCCTGCGCCTCGGCGACTTTCGCTTCATCGGGTGCGCCGATGCCGACCCACGCCTTGACCAGGTATTCGTAGTAAAGCGCGCCCGCCTGACGAAACAGATGCTGGCTATTCCAGCTCATCCAGCGCACGACCTCGATCTGCTGCTGCGGGTCTCGCGGCCAGAGCCCCGAGTCCGTGCGTTGCGCGAAATAGCAGACGATCGCGTCGGCTTCCCAGAGCTTGCGTTCGCCTTCGACGAGCACCGGCACCTTGCCGTTCGGATTGATCGCGAGATACTCCGACTTCGTTTGCTCGCCTTTGAGCAGGTCGACGAACACGTAGTCAATCGGCAAATCGAGGTAGCGTGCCACAGCGCAGACTTTGCGCGGAGCGGGAGTTTCAGCGTAGTAAAGCTTCATATCCGGTCTCGGGTTGAGTTAAGAAGATGTCGAAGTGGCGTTACCGTACACGCATTCATGTTCCGCTGCAGCGAGCTTCGCCAGCCTGTGCCTCCAGGAAGCGTTCGAGCTTGTCGAACGAACCGCTCCAGCCGGTCCGGTGATCGTCGCGCGCGGCTTCGTCGAAGAACTGCGCATGCGTGAAGTGGAGTTCGGTGCCCTCGTCGATCGCGCGCAGCACGATCGTCACGAGCGAGCGCCGCTCGGGCATCGTGACCCACTGCCACGTAAAGACCAGCTTGCGATCGGGCTCGACCTCGCGATATTCCCCGCTGCAATCGTGCGTTTCGCCATCGAGCGTCTGGAACACGACGCGAAAGCGCCCGCCCACGCGCGGATCGGCTTCGGCGCTCAGCACCGGGCCGCCATCCGGTCCCCACCAGCGCGCCATCAGTTCGGGACGCGTCCATGCCGCGTACACCTTCGCGGGCGGAACCTTCAGGCGTCGCACGATCGTGAGGCTCGGCTTCTGCGTGGGCTGCGTGGTCATTCGGATTCCCCTTCGACAAAATCGGCCAGCCGGTCGAGACTCGCGGACCAGAAACGCTCATAGCGCCGAAGCCACGCCATGGCCTCTTCCATCGGACCGGCAACGAGTTCGACCGACACGGTTCGTCCGCGCTTCGTGCGAGAAATCAGACCGGCCTCGCCGAGCACGTCGAGATGCTTCATCACGGCCGGCAGCTTCAGCGGCAGCGGACGCGCGATCTCCGTGACCGACAGGCCGGGCTCGCGTTCGAGACGCACGAGGATGGCCCGCCGCGTCGGGTCGACGAGCGCGGCAAACGTACGATCGAGTTGACTGGATGAATACTTCACCATGTGGTGAACTATAGGCGCCAGGCGAACGGCGTCAAGTTTTTTATCGAAATGTCGCGAAATGTCGCGAAGTGCCGGGATCGTTCGCCGGGCGAAGGCCGGATAATGAACGTCCCTGTCTGAACGTCCCTGCCCGCATGAATCCGCCGCGAATCCGGGCCGGTTCACCCACCGATCGAGAGGAGATTGACGCGATGTCCGCTGACGAATCCAAAGTGCCGCGTGTGCTGCTGACCAACGACGACGGCATCGACGCGCCCGGCCTCGCCGTGCTCGAAGCCGTGGCCGCCGAACTCGCGCACGAAGTCTGGGTGGTCGCGCCCGAGCACGATCAGAGCGGTACCTCGCATTCGATCAGTCTGCATTCGCCGCTGCGCGTGAGCCGCCAGGGCGAGCGCCGCTTCGGCGTGACCGGCACGCCCGGCGACTGCGTCGTGATGGGCGTGCGTCATCTGATGCGCGAGGCGCCGCCCACGCTCGTGCTGTCGGGCGTCAATCGCGGCGCCAATCTCGGTGTCGAGACGATGTTCTCGGGCACGGTCGGTGCGGCGATGACCGGCCTGCTGCTCGGGCTGCCTTCGTTCGCGCTGAGCCAGGCTTTTCGCGATCGCGAGCGCGTGCGCTGGGACACGGCACGCACGCTCGCGCCCGGCGTGATCCGCCAGTTGCTCGCGATCGAGCAGGCGGCGCCGACCTGCCTGAACATCAACTTCCCCGACGTCGATGCGGCCGACGCCGGCCCGCTCACGCCGACGCGGCAAGGCGTCGGCCTCGTCGAAGACATCGACGTGCTGCCGCAGGTCGACCCGCGCGGCATGGCGTATCACTGGCTGCGCTTTCAGCGCGGCACGCGCGCGAACGATGCCGACAGCGAAACGGCGGTGGTCGCGGCGGGCCGCGTGTCGGTCACGCCGCTCGCCTTCGATCGCACCGACGACACCACGTTCGCGCGGCTCGCGGCATCGCTGCGCTGAGTGGTTCAGGGCCGCCGCGCGACGGCGGAAGACGGCGTGCCGCCGGGTCCGACCGGACTCGGATTGCCGAAGGCCGGCAGGCTGCCGTCCTCGCGCGCCCGGGCGAGTTCGGCCAGGACCTGGGCGCGTGCTTTGCGGCCGGCGTCGCTGGCTTGCGGCGAGGCGTCGGCGGACGGTGCCGGGCCGTTGCTCGCGGCTGGCGCGGCCGGTGCGGTGCCGGATATCGACGCTGTGGGCCCGCTAGCTGGCGCAAGCCGTCGATGCGGCCGCGCGGAAGTTGTTGGCGATGTTTTTTTCACGGCCCTCGTTGCGGACCGCTCGTGCACGGGCACCGACGGTTTGCTTCGCGTGCCGGCAGGCCGTGCATGATGGCCGCGTGAAGTCGTCGCGGCGTTTGCCGCGAGTCGCGTCGGCCTGGCCACGCCTGGCGCATTTCTGGCCGGCTCGCGACGTGCAAGCCGGCGCTCGCGCGACGCGTGCGACTCGTGCGGATGGCTGTTTTTTGCCGCCTCGTGCGATGAGGTGCGAGCGGATCTGAGCGCAGGCTGTCGCATGTTGTTCGCCTGCAATGGCCGTTGTTGCCGCGGCGGTGCTTGCGGCACGCTGAGCGGCGGATCGTTGCGCAGCTCCGTCGATGCAAACGTCGCGTCCGGCGGCGTGTCCGCTCGCGCTGGCGCCGTCGCTCTTGCCCTGGCCGCATCGCTGCGACGCGAGTTATTGTGCGCCGCCCATGGGTTCGTCAGCGCATTGTCGCCACTCCGCTCGACACGCCCCATCGCCACCGTTGGGCCCGTGAGTTCGCTGCGCTCGCCGTCGCTCCTGAGCACCAGTTCGTCGTTCGGCAGCCAGTTGTTTTCGAACTGCAGCACATACAGGCCGATCGCCACCACGCCGACGACGAGCCCCGTCAGCACTGCCATTCTCGGTTCGCGATACAAGACGGATTCCCCTTCCAGCAGATCGACGTGCCGGGGCGAGCGCGATACGCACACGCGCGCAAACGCGCGTCGATGCGTACGGGCGCCCCGGGATTCAACCGGAAGTGGGCAGCGATCGATCCGATGGATGCCGCCATCACCGCCATCGCGACCGCCATGCGGCCGCTCAATGCACAGATGAATGAGAACGCAGCATAGGCAGTCGGTTCTCATTGCGCGCAGGGCGTGCGATGAATCGGCGGATCAGGCAGAGCGTGTGTCCGAATCGGGCGAGCGCGCGATGGATAAACCGGCGGCAATTCGAATGTGTGTTGTCCAGATACACGATGCACAACGATGAAAAGCAAACGCGGCGCACTGAACCTCAGTGCGCCGCGCTTTTTACGTGTGCTGCGTTATGGCTTTTTTCGGGCCTGCGGCCTTTGCGTTAATGCCCGCCTGAATACGCGCTAGATATGCCCGATTCCCAAAGCCGCATTAAACGGCATAGATTTCCGGATTCTCCGCAAGCGGTAAAAATTCGCCGGTCTTGCCATCGAGCGCGAGCATCTCGCCGCTTTCGATATTGAAGATCCAGCCATGCAGCCGCAGCGTTTTATTGACGAGCCCGACCGCTACCGGCGGATGCGTGCGGATATTGCCAAGCTGCGCGATCACGTTGTCCTTGACGAGCGCTTCGAGACGCTCGGCATCCGAGCAGTAGTGACGCGATGCGTTGATGGCCTTGGCCGCATCCGCGTGACGCAGCCAGCTCGCGACCGCCGGCATGTGTTCGAGGTTCGTGCAGGTCGAGATCGCCGTCATCGCGCCGCAGTTCGAATGGCCGCAGATCACGATGTCGGTCACGCCGAGCACGGCCACCGCATATTCGACGGTGGCCGACACGCCGCCCGGCTCCGGGCCGTACGACGGCACGATGTTGCCCGCGTTGCGGATCACGAAGAGCGAACCCGGCTCGGTTTGCGTGAGCAACTCCGGCACCACGCGGCTATCCGAACAGGTCACGAACAGCGTGCTGGGATTCTGTGCCGTCGACAAACGCTTGTACAGCGCGCTCTGTTGCGGAAAGATCTCGCGTTGAAAGCGGATCAAACCTTCGATGATTTCCTGCAAGATATTCTCCAGAGTTTCGAAGAGACTGTTTGCTGACTGCCGCGACTATACAGGAGCCTCCCGCCGCTCGCGCGAACCGCCGTGCTAATCGGCGTTGCGCGAGCGACGGATTCGAACCCGGGAGTCCCCGCGCACCTCAACTGAAATCGCTGCCCTCGAGCTCCACCGACTGCCCGCCATTTTTCTCGAGCACGCGCCGTGTGGCATTTTCAATGCGTGCGCGGTTCGCCTCGAAGGTCCCCACCAGATCGTGGGCCGATGGGCCGCCGTTGCCGAAGTGGCTGTTCAGCGCGTCCAGCGATACGCTGCACCATACGCCCGTGCCGTCCACCTTGGCCTCGAAGGCAACGCGCGCGGCGGCTATCACTTCCCGACGTCCAGTGAATTCGATCCTCATCATGGTCCTCCATGTGTCGAAAGGGAATGTTGAATGCGCAACGCCCGTGCCAAAGCGTCAGGGCCGGCCTGACCCGCTTACACGCTGACCCGCTTACCCGCTTTTTCCCGCCCGCTCGCCCGAACGGAGCGGACCCGCGGCCGGGCTTGCCTGCACGAGGAATCCGGGCACGCATGCGCCGTAAGGTGCATACTCCACAGCGGCCGCCTTGCGCGGCCGCGCCGATGCGTCGCGCCTCGCCCCCGGCGAGCCGCCCGACGCGCTCCACACATCGATACTACGCCTTCATGTCCCGCAGCCCTCAATCCGCACGCCATCTCGTCATCATCGCCGTGATGGCCTCGATGGCGATGGTCGCCATCGAGGCGACCATCGTCTCCACCGCCATGCCGCAGATCGTCTCGCAACTCGGCGATCTGCATCTGTATAGCTGGGTGTTCTCGTCGTTCCT
Source organism: Paraburkholderia sp. Ac-20336 (assembly GCF_017105025.1). Lineage (NCBI taxonomy): Bacteria > Pseudomonadati > Pseudomonadota > Betaproteobacteria > Burkholderiales > Burkholderiaceae > Paraburkholderia > Paraburkholderia sp. Ac-20336. The sequence continues at coordinate 15,862 of NZ_JAAGPS010000128.1, forward strand.
GCTCACGCAGACCGCGATGACCGTGATCTTCGGCAAGCTCGCCGACCTCTACGGACGCAAGCCCGTGCTCCTCACGGGCATCGCGATCTTTCTCGTCGGCTCGACGCTTTCCGGCTTCGCCTGGTCGATGCCCTCGATGATCGCGTTCCGCCTGCTCCAGGGCGTCGGCGCGGGCGCGATCCAGCCGGTCGCGCTGACCGTCGTCGCCGACCTCTACCCGGCGCGCGAACGCGGCAAGGTGCAGGGCTATCTCGCCAGCGTATGGGCGATCTCGGCGGTGCTCGGCCCGATGGTCGGCGGCTTCATCATTCACAACCTGTCGTGGGCGTGGATCTTCTGGATCAACCTGCCGATCGGCCTCGCGGCGGCGGCCGGCTTCATCGCGTTCCTGCGCGAATCGGAACGGCACGCGCGGCCGTCGATCGACTTCGGCGGCGCCGCACTCTTCATGGCCGCGATCGCCGCCTTGATGATGGCGCTCACCTACGCCGGCGACAACGCCCTCACGCAGGCCGGCTGGGCGGGCGGCGTGTTCGTGGTGTGCGTGGTCGGCTTCGTGCTGCAGGAGCGCCGCGCGGCCGAGCCGATGATCTCGTTCGCGCTCTGGAGCCGCCGGCCGATCGCCGCCTGCAACAGCGCGACGGTGCTGGCCGGCATGATCCTGATGGGCGCGACCACCTTCCTGCCGATGTACGTGCAGGGCGTGCTGCACCGCTCGCCGGTCGTGGCCGGCCTCGCGCTCACGATGATGATGGTCGGCTGGCCGAGTGGCGCGACCTTCGCGGCGAAGTCGTTCCACCGGCTCGGGCTGCGGCGCATGCTGATCGGCGGCAGTTCGTTCGTGCCGCTCGGCGCGGTACTGCTGCTGTTCCTGTCGCCAGGCGCCTCGCCGGTCATCGCCGGCGTCGCGTCGCTCATCATGGGCTTCGGCATGGGCACGTCGAGCGTCAGTTCGCTCATGCTGATCCAGGAGATCGTCAAGCCCGAGGAGCGCGGCAGCGCGACCGCATCGAATCTGTTCTCGCGCAATCTCGGCAGCACGCTCGGCGCGACGCTGTTCGGCGCGGTGCTGAACTTCGGACTCAGTCATTCGAAAGGCGTCGCCACGGTGACGTCGGACCAGCTGAAGGCACTGCTGCAGAACCGCGCGGCCGATCTCGGCGACAGCGACCTGATCCGCCTCGTGCTGCATCAGTCGCTGCACCTGACGTTCGTGTCGATCTTCGTGATCGGGCTGTGCGTCGTCTCGCTGTTCTCGCTCGTGCCGACGATCCGGCTCAGCGGAGACAAGCCGGTGCCGGTCGAAGTCCTGTCGCCGATGGAAGACTGAGCGCTTTCTCTCACTTGAAATAAAAACGCGCCCAACTCAGAATGGCGCAACGCCTCAAAGGCATACCAAGAAAAACATCGAGAGAAGGCGATCACATGGATCGTGTCGAACCCCATCCCGGAGCGTCGGGCCACGCTTCGGGCATGCCCCCTGCCGCGTTTTCCGTTTTCGCGGATTGGGACAGCGCAGCGACTTTCAAGCTGCGCTATTCAGTCCGGCCAAAAAACTGGCATCTGCGCTGGAATCCGTTGTCCGCCTTGCACCATGCATTACGCATCAAAGGCGAACTATCGATCCGCCAGGAGCGCGTCGTGCTGCGTCGAGCGAGCGGCCGTCAACAGTACGACTTTCACCGCGACGAAATCTACGACATCGAGTTCGACGGGCGGCAGTTGTGCTTCGATCTGCGCGCGGGCTCGCGCGACGTGCGACGCGTCGCGCTGACCACCGGCAGCCTCGAAGACGTGCAGCAGATCGTCGGCCTGCTGCCCGCGCAGATGACGCCCGCCTTCGCGGCCGAGCGGCGCGCGCTCAACACGATCAACTACCGGCTTGCCGCGCTGACGCCGCACCTGTGGGTCACCTACGCGCTGATCGTGCTGAACCTCGTCGTTTTCATGGCGATGTACGCCGCCGGCGCCGACCCGTTCAAGCCCCATCCGAGCACACTGCTCGACTGGGGCGCGAACTTCGCGCCCGATACGCTCAGCGGCGAGCCGTGGCGTCTGGTGAGTGCCCTGTTCGTCCATGCGGGCCTCGCTCACCTCGTGTCGAACATGCTCGTGCTCTATGCGCTCGGCCGGCTGACCGAACGTTTGTACGGCAACGCGCGTTTTCTCGCGCTCTATCTGTTCGCCGGGCTCAGCGCCAGCATGTTCAGCATCTTCGTGCATCCCGCGCTCAGCACCGTGGGGGCGTCCGGCGCGATCTTCGGCGTGGCCGGCGCGCTGCTGGTCTACGTGCTGCGCTATCGCAAGGAGTTGCCGAAGACGCTCGCAGAGCGCAATCGCAGCGCGATGTGGGTGTTCATTCTCTTCAATCTCTATAGCGGTCTGGTGCATCGCGGCGTCGACAATGCCGCGCACGTCGGCGGCCTGATCGGCGGCATGCTGATCGGCGCGCTGCTTGCGCGGCCGCTCGAACCCGTCGCGCGTGAGCGCCGCTCGCGCACGAGCCTGCTGGCGTCGACGCTGGTGGGGGGCGCCGCGCTCGGTGCGTTCGCCTATCCGCTTACGCACATGAGCGCGGCGAGACTCGAAGATGCGCAGTTCGAGAAAGTGCTGTTCGACATGCATCCGGCCCAACTGAAAGCGCTCGCGGACCTCGACGCATGGCGGCACATGCGCATGGCGTCGCAGGTCGAACGGGACGTGGCCTCGAACCGGCTCATCACCGATATCCTGCCGGAGTGGGACGCCCTCTACACGGCGATCGACCACGCGAAGCTGCCGCCCCGGTCGCCGCGCACCGCGATGCGCACGGCGCTACTGCGCTATCTCGACGACAACCGGCAGATCTTCCACCGTGAAGCGGTGCTGCTGACGCATCCGCAGGAGACCGACGACGCCACGCAGGCGCCGATCCGCGCGCTCGCCAAGGATGCGCGTGACCAGATCGATCTGGTCACGAAGCTTTCGCATGGGCGCGTGGTGCGCCCGCCTGGCGCCGAGCGCAAGGAGAGGCAGGAGCGCCCGTGAAGGCGCTGCTGAGGCGTTGACGAAGCGCTGATGACGCGTTGAGAACAGCGGCCCCATGCAGGCAGACCTAGCGCCTACCCGGCACGCACACGCGACATGCCCCCTGCCGCCCGCCACGCTCAAGCGCCCTTCGCGTACAACGTCGACTCCGCGAAGCCCTCGGCGGCCAGCACCTCGCCGACCAAAATCAGCGCGGTCCGTTCGATCGACGTCCCTGCCACCTTGCCGACGATATCGTCGAGCGTGCCGGCGATCTTCTCCTCGTCGGGCCAGCTGGCGCGATAGATCACCGCGATCGGACAGGCGCCGCCGTAATGCGGCCGCAACTCGTCGACGATGCGCGCGAGATGCCTCACGCCGAGGTGAATCGCCAGCGTCGCGCGATGCCGGGCGAGATCGGCGAGCTGTTCGCCCTCGGGCATCGCCGTCTTGCTCGCATAACGTGTGAGGATCAGCGTCTGCGAAACATCGGGCAGCGTCAGTTCGCAGCCGAGCGCGGCCGCGCAGGCGGCCGTCGCGGTCACGCCGGGCACGATCTCGTACGGAATGCCGAGTTCGCGCAGACGGCGAATCTGCTCGCCGATCGCGCCGTACAGGGACGGATCGCCCGAATGCACGCGCGCGACGTCTTGCCCCTTCGCATGCGCGGCTGCGAGCAGCGCGACGATCTGGTCGAGATCGAGGTCCGCAGTGTTGACCACCTGCTCGGCGCGATGTCCTTCGAGCACCGCGGCCGGCACGAGCGAACCCGCGTAGAGAATCACCGGGCAGGCACGCACGAGCCGCTGCCCTTTCACCGTAATCAGCTCCGGGTCGCCCGGACCCGCGCCGATAAAAAACACCGTCATTCAAGACTCCAAACGTTATTCAATGAGCTGTTGCGCTGACCGCGCCAACCGTACGCAATGCGTCGAGCAGATCGGCAACGGCGGCAAACTCGCGCTCGGCCGGCGGCAGTGGCGGACGCCGCAGCATCACGACCGGCAGGCCGCGTTCGCGCGCGACCTCGAGCTTCGCCTCGGTGGCGCCACCGCCGCTGTTCTTGCTGACGACCACGTCGAATGCCTGCAGCGCGAACAGCGCGCGCTCGCCATCGAGCGTGAACGGCCCGCGCGCCGCGAGCGTGCGCGAGCGCGCCGTGTCCGGGTGCGGGTCGAGCACGCGCACGGTCCAGAACTGATGCG
>NZ_JAAGPS010000129.1:0-244 GCF_017105025.1 Paraburkholderia sp. Ac-20336
GTCGGATCATTAAAAAAAAAAAAAACTCAAATTCCGCATCGGCATCGCTACATAACAAAGTACGATGCTTCTGGCCTAACACTCCACTTTCGTCTTCCACGTCACACCTCACTCCGCGCGCACTAATCTTGGATCCCTATGTGCGCTCGCCCATCCGACGTCCAGTGTATTTGCTCTCCTCTACATTCAGGTCGCACGCTCCTAGCTCTAATATCTCATCGTTTGCACTTATGTTGATATATCC
>NZ_JAAGPS010000011.1:0-90333 GCF_017105025.1 Paraburkholderia sp. Ac-20336
CGCGCCGCGCGCGAGCGCCTTGCACAGCGCGTTGAGCCACTGCACGTAAGGCGCGTTCGGATCGCTTTGCGGCAAGCCCGAGACCGCCGCCACCGTGCCGGGCGCGCTGCCGCGCCACCAGGCCGACTGCCGGTACGGCACCAGCGAAAGCGTTTCGTTGACGATCGTAAAGCCGAGCGCCGCCTCGCTGTGCGCGGCCCGCGCGCGCGCCGCGAGTTGCCACAGCAACGCAAGCTGCTGGCCGTCGATGCGGACCTGCTGCGCCGCCTCTTCCGGCATGCCTGATTCGCTCATGGCCTCACCGCGCCGCGAAAGTGGCCCAGCCGCTCATGCCGGGCAGCAGTTCGGGCGCGCTGCCGGTCAGCGCGCCCGTCACGTCGACGGTCTGCGTGACCGGATCGACGCGCGCGCCGATGCGCGCGACCTTCGCCGGATAGCTCCTGCCGACTTCGTCGACCTGCACGTTCAGCGCATGACCGGGCTTGAGCCATAGCAGCCACTTCGACGGCACGATCATCTTCAGTTCGAGATGGCTCGTATCGACGATCGTCAGGAGCGGCTTGCCGGCTTCGGCGAACTGCTGCGGCGCGGCGCTGCGCTTCGACACGCGGCCGTCGAACGGCGCCGCGATCGTGCATTTGTGCACGGTCGCCTGCATGTACGCGACGTCGGCCGCGCTCGCCTTCTGCTTCGCCGCAGCCTGCTGCACCTCGAGTTCGCCGACCGAATGCAGCGCGACGAGCTTCTGGTTCACGCTGAGCAATTCGCGCGCGCCGTCGGCGTCGGCCTGCGCCTTGCGCAATTGCGCGCTGTAGAGCGAGCAGTCGAGCGACACGAGCGTCTGCCCGGCGCGAAACGCGTCGCCGTCGCGAAACGGCAGCGAGGCGATCTTCGCCGAGATTTCGCTCGATATGTCGACCTGATCGCGTGACACCAGTTGGATGCGGATCTTGCCGTCGGGCGAGTCTTGCGGCGCGGGTTGGGCCGCGGCTCCTGCTGCTGCCGTGGACATCGTTGCGGCCGACGCCTGCGTCCCACCCGCCGCCGAACGCGCCGGCGCAGTCGCATTCGGAGACGCAACGACCTGCGCCGTCATCAGTAAAGCAATACCGCTGCCTGCACACACCTTCAACCACGGTTTCATTGCGGCTGTGCTCCCGCTGCGAGCGCTGCCGCCGCCGTTTTCGTCGGCCCCGGCTGCGCGGCCGCGACCGTGCTGCCCGCGTGACCGAGCGCGTCCCAGTGCTGCTGCTCCTCGCCGATCGATTGCGTCAGCGACGCGAGATCGTGACCACGCACCGCGTCCGGCACCGGATCGAGCCCGAGCGTCGCGAGCATCTGCCCATACGCGCTTTCGAGTTCGCCGTAGCTTTGATAAAGGCGCAGTTCCGACATCATCGCGCTCGTCGCCACGCGAATCTCTTCGAGCTTGCCTTGCGCGTTGGCCTGCGTCGCGTTGTGCGTGTGTTCGAGAATCTGCTGGTCGACGTCGTTCATCTGCCTGAACAGATCGAACTGGCGCTGCTTCGCCGAGAGTTCGCTGCGCGCGACGTGCACCTGCGTGAGCACCGCCATGCTGAGCGCCATGCGCTGCGTCTTCGCGACTTCGAGTTGCGCGTCGGCGGTGCCGCGAATCGTCTTGACGTTGAGCAGATTCAGCAGGTTCCAGCTGATGCTGATACCGGCCGCGCGCCACGCGTTGTAGACGAGAAAGCTGTTGCTGTCGTAATGGCCGCCCAGTTCGAGTTCGATGCCCGGCAGCAGCTTCGCCATCGCCTTGTGCGTTTCGTTGACGCTGATGCGCTCGTTATAGCTCGCCTCGACCAGTTCGGGACGGCGCTGCAACGCGGTGTCTTCCATCTGCGGCATCGGCATGTCGAAGTCCGGCACCGGAAAGTCCTCGCTCGCGGCGAGCGTGTAGTCCTTGCCCGGTTCGAGGTTCATCAGCGCGGCAAGGCGCGGCTTCGCTTCCTCGAGCTGGTCGCGCACCGCTTCGAGCTGCCGCATCAGATCGAGCAGCGAGTGCTGGTAGTTGAGCGTATCGATCGGTGCGCGCAGACCCTGCTTCTGCGCCGCGCGCGAATCGTCGAGCGCGGCGCGCGCCGCATCGAGCAGCGGGCCGATGCGATCGTGCAGCCGCTGCGCGCCGAGCGCCTGCCAGTACGCCTCGCGCACCTGCTGCATCATCAGCTGCACGACCTTGCGGCGGCGCTGTTCGAGCACGAGCACGTGATCGGCCTGCTCCTTCGCCTCGTAATAGCTGACGCCGAAGTCGAGCAGGTTCCACGACAGGTTCAGGTCCGCGGTGCGCGAGTTCTGATCGGTCGAGAACGACGGAATCAGCGACTCCTCCTGCGTGTACAGACCTTCCGACGACGACGCGAGCGGATGGTTGCGGTTCGTATAGCCGGCCTGCGCGGTGAGCTTCGGCAACAGATCGAAGTTCGACAGATCGAGTTGCTTCTGCGCGAGCGCTTCTTCCATCATCTTCAGACGATGGTCGAGGTTGTAGCGGATCGCGCGCGCCATCGCCTCGTCGAGCGTGATCGGGCCGCTCACCGGCTGCTGGCTCGCGAACATCGACGTGCGATCGGCCTGGGCCGTCTGCACGCGTTCGGCGTCGGTAAACGGCACGGGTTTGACCGCGCAGCCGGACAGCCACAACACGGCGGCCGACAGCGCAATGAGCGTGGGACGCGGTGCGCGCACCGCAAGCGACAAGGATTTCACGTCGGCTGATCTCTTATGGAAAAAGTGGAAAGCGGAACAGGAATGCGAGGAAAAGAGGCTCATGCGCGCGGCTCCAGCGAATGCGTCGCGCGGTTGTCGACGGCTTCGGCATGCGCGACCTTTGCGCCGGCTACGCCCGCGCGCGTGACATGCAAGGCCGCGTGCGCGCTCGCGAACTGCGCGCTCAGCGAAGGCTTCGCGGGCGGCAGCGCGGCATGCGGCGGCGCGCTTTTCACCGGCTTCGGCGCGGGCGCGTGCGGGGCCTGACGGTGCGCCGCGTCGAGCGACACGACCACTTCGCGATGCGTCACGCGGCCGAACGCGTCGCGCACGGCCAGCGTCACGCGCACTTCGTGCACGCCCGCGGGCGGCACGCCGGAGAGTTCGCCGCGTGCCGCGTCGTAGTGGAGCCACGACGGCAGCGGTTCGCCATCGGCAAGCGTGATGCTCACGTCGTTGGCGATGCTGGTTGCGCGCGTGTCCGGCGAGTTCGGCAGAAGCGCGGCCGTCAGCAGCGCGAACGAGCCGTCCGCGTGACGCTGCGGATGCACGTCGAGCGACGCCAGCACCTGCAGGCTCGCGGTTTCGTCGCCGAGGTCGGGCGGCGCGATCGAATCGAGCGGACTCACGTGCGTGTCGCCGAGCGAGCTGTTGTGCTGGTCGTCCTGCGTAAACGTGCGAGTCGGCGGCAACACTATCGTGCCGAGTTCGGCCGGCGGCTTCAGCGCTTCGAGCACGATCAGCGGATTCGACACGCCGTCGCTATAACCGGTGGTGCCGCTGACGATCAGCGGATTCGTGCGCGACGGATTGAAGACCGGCGGCGCGACGATCGTGGGCGTCGCCAGCGGCTCGTCCTTGTGCTCCGGCAGGATCGGCGTGCCGGACGGCTGCGTCGTGGCGACGACCTGCACCGTGCGCGTCGCGGGCGCGCTCGACGCGACGCCGTCGCTGATCGCGAAGGCGATCGTGCGGCTGCTGCCGGTGCTCTCGAACCGCGTGTCGCGATACGAGACCGCGGCGAGCGCGGCCTGCCATTGCGCGAGCGTCGCCGTGCCGCTCGCCGAGGTGAGCCTGAGCACGCCGCTCGCGGCATCGTAGGCGGCGCTGATGTCGCCGGTCGCCGTGCCACCGCTCGTGAACGCGAGCACGTCGTGCTGCGGATCGAACGTACCGCTGAACGACACCGTGGCCGAGGTCGGCGGCGTCGGGTTGCGGTCGGTCAGCGTGATGCCGTCGCCGACCGCAAGCGCGTCGGCCGCGTTGCCGTTGGCGGTATAGCTCAGCGTGACGCCGCCGCCATCGACGATCAGCGTCTGATGCGTGGCCGTCACGCCGACTGCGCGCGCGAGTGCGATGCTCGCCTTGGTGCCGTCGTTGACTGTGAAGCTGATGGTGCGCGTCGCGGTGTTCGGCGTGATCGCCGTGTCGGTGTAGGTGATCGAGCGCAACGCCATTTGCCATTGTGCGAGCGTGGCACTCGCGCCGGTCGAGGTCAGTGTCAACACACCGGTCGCAGCGTTATAGCTCGCGGCGATGTTGCCCATCGTCGCGCCGTCGTTCGTGAACGCCAGCACGTCTTCGCCTGCGTGGAAGCCTGTGCCGATCTGTACCGTCGCCGAGGCCAGCGTCGTGTTGTCTCGATCGCCGACCGCGATACCGCCATCCACCACGACCGGCGTCGATACCGTGTTATCGCCCGACACGAACGCTGCACTACCTGTGCTGGTGGTCGAGACGAGCGGCGTCTGATCGGTATCGGCCACCGTCACCGTGCGCGACAGCGCCACGCTGGTTTCGATCCCATCGTTGACCGCGAAGCTGATCGTGCGCATCGCGGTATTCGGCGTGATCGCCGTATCGGTGTAGGTGATCGAGCGCAGCGCGGCCTGCCACTGCGCGAGCGTCGCGTTCGCGCTGGACGAAGTCAACGTCAGCACACCGGTCGCGGCGTCGTAGCTCGCGGCGATGTTACCCATCGTCGCGCCATCGTTCGTGAACGACAGGACATCTTCACCAGCATGGAAACCCGAACCGATCGCGACCGTCGCCGAGGCGAGCGTCGTGTTGTCGAGATCGCTGACCGCGATGCCGCCATCCACCACGACCGGTGTCGACGCCACGTTATCGCCCGCCACGAACGCTGCACTGCCCGTGCTGCTCGTCGACAGCACCGGCGTCTGATCCGTATCGGTCACCGTCACGTCGCGCGACAGCGCGGTGCTGGTTTCGATCCCGTCGTTGACCGTGAAGCTGATCGTGCGCGTGGTGTTATTCGGCGTGATCGCCGTGTCGGTGTAGGTGACCGAGCGCAACGCGGCCTGCCATTGCGCGAGCGTTGCGCTCGCGTTGAACGAAGTCAACGTCAGCACACCGGTCGCGGCATCGTAGCTCGCGACGATGTTGCCCATCGTCACGCCGTCGTTCGTGAACGCCAGCACGTCTTCGCCGGCATGAAAGCCCGAGCCGACCTGCACCGTCGCCGAGGCGAGCGTCGTGTTGTCGAGGTCGCTGAGCACGATGCCGCCATCGACCACGACCGGTATCGACACCGTGTTATCGCCCGACACGAATGCTGCGCTGCCCGTGCTGGTGGTCGCGATAAGCGGCGTCTGGTCGACGTCGGTCACCGTCACGTCGCGCGACAGCGCCACGCTGGTTTCGATCCCATCGTTGACCGTGAAGCCGATCGTGCGCGTGGTGTTGTCCGGTGTGATCGCCGTGTCGGTGTAGGTGACCGAGCGCAACGCGGCCTGCCACTGCGCGAGCGTCGCGTTCGCGCTGGCCGAGGTCAGCGTCAACACACCGGTCGCAGCGTTGTAGCTCGCGGTGATGTTGCCCATCGTCGCACCGTCGTTCGTGAACGACAGGACATCCTCGCCCGCATGAAAGCCCGAGCCGATCTGCACCGTCGCCGAGGCGAGCGTCGCATTGTCGAGATCGCTGACCACGATGCCGCTATCGATCACCACCGGCGTCGAGGCCACGTTATCGCCCGCCACGAACGATGCGCTGCCCGTGCTGCTCGTCGACAGCAACGGCGTCTGATCGGTGTCGGCCACCGTCACCGTGCGCGACAGCGCGGCGCTCGTCTTCGTGCCATCGTTGACCGCAAAGCCGATCGTGCGTGTGGTGGTGTCCGGCGTGATCGCCGTGTCGGTGTAGGTGACCGAGCGCAAGGCGGCTTGCCACTGCGCGAGCGTCGCGTTCGCGCTGGCCGAAGTCAGCGTCAACGTACCGTGCACGGCATCGTAGCTCGCGGTGATGTTGCCCATCGTCGTACCGTCGTTCGTGAACGACAGCACGTCTTCGCCGATGTGAAAGCCCGCACCGATCTGCACCGTCGCCGAGGCAAGCGTCGTGTTGTCGAGATCGCTGACCGCGATGCCGCCATCGACCACCACCGGCGTCGACGCGACGTTGTCGCCCGCCACGAACGATGTGCTGCCCGTGCTGCTGGTCGACAGCAACGGCGTCTGATCGGTGTCGGTCACCGTCACCGTGCGCGACAGCGCCGTGCTGAACTGCGAGCCGGCGTCGAGCACGAAGCTGATCGTGCGCATGGCGGGGTTCGGCGTAACCGCCGTATCGGTGTACGTGATCGAGCGCAGCGCGTCCTGCCATTGCTGGTTCGTCGCGCCGCTGCCCGTGAGCGTGAGCACGCCCGTCAGGGCGTTATAGTTGCCGTAGATGCCGTTCTGGCTCGTGAACAGCAGCACGTCTTCGCCCGCATGCAGGTTGCCGGTAATCTCAACCGTCGCGCTCGTAATCACGTCGCCGAGCGGATCGGCCACCACGAGGTTGCCGTCGACCGTGACCGGCGTCGATACCGTGTTGTCGCCCGCGACGAACGTGGCGCTGCCGGTGCTCGTCGTCGTCAGCGAAGGGGCGGAGCTGGTCACGTCGATCGTGTAGGCGACCGGCGCGCTCGTCTTCGTGCCGTCGTTCGCGGTGAGTTGCAGCGTGCGCGCGCCGAGCGGCGCGCTCGAAGCCGTCGAGAACTGCAAACCCTCGAGGATCGCCTGGTACTGCGCGACCGTCATACCGTTCGAGTTGAGCGTGTACGTGCCGGTCGCCGCGTTGAAGGAATCCGAGAAACCAGCCCCCATCGTTGCCGCGTTGTAGTTGAGCATGATCGTGTCGCCGGACTGGAAACCGGACGCGATCTGCAACGTGAAAGTCATCGGCAGGGACGGCGTTACCGTACTGTCGCGATCGCTGAACGTCACGCCGCTGTCGATCGTGAGCGGCGCGCCGCCCGCCGGATACGTGACGCTGCTCGTCGAGGCGGTCACCACCGGCGTCTGATCGGTCGCGCTCACCAGGACGACTTTGATGACCGGCATGCTCGTCTTGATGCCGTCGCTAACCGTGAAACTGATCGTGCGGACAATGCCGCTCGGCACGATCGCGGTATCGGTGTAGGTAATCGAGCGCAAGGCAGCCTGCCACTGCGCGAGCGTCGCGCGGCCTGCTGAACTCAGCTCCAGTGCGCCGGCCGCGCCGGTGTACGTGGCGGTGATATCGCCGAACGCGGCGCCGCCCGTGAACGCGAGCACGTCCTCGCCCACATAGAAGGTGCTGTTAAATATCACCTCGGCGGTGCGTATCGTCGCGCCGCCGCTATCCGACAGCGTGATGCCCGGATCGACCACGACCGGCGTCGAGGCCACGTTGTCGCCCGCGACGAAGCTCGTCGTGCCGTTGGACAAGGTCAGCACCGGCGTCTGGTCGGTCAGCGTCACGTCGACCGTGCGGGTCCACACGCTGCTGCTCTTCACGCCGTCGTTGACGACGAAGCTGATCGTGCGCGCGGCGCCGCTCGGCGCGGCCGCGGTATCGGTGAACTGCACCGAGCGCAGCGCCGCCTGCCACTGCGCGAGCGTCGCGATGCCGCCCGAGGACGTGAGCGTCAGCACACCGCTGGCGTACACGCCAGTGATGTTGCCCATCGTCGCGCCGTCGTTGGTGAAAAGCAGCGCGTCGCCATTGCTGTCGTAGTTGCCGATCGTTACGGAAGCCGACACGAGCGTCGTGTTGTCGCGGTCGGACACCGTAATGCCGCCATCCACCGTGACGGGCGACGCCGCCGTGTTGTCGCCTTGCACCCAGCTCGCATCGCCGGACGTGCCGGTCACGATCGGCGTCTGATCGGTATCGCTTACGTCGATCTGCGCGGTGGCCGCCGCCGACGACTTCGTGCCGTCGTTGACCGTGAAGCTGATCGTGCGCGTCGTGGTATCGGGCGTGATGGCCGTATCGGTGTACGTCACCGCGCTCAACGCGGCCTGCCATTGCGTGAGCGTCGCGCTGGCGCCCACCGAATTCAGCATCAACGTGCCGTGCACGACATCGTAGGTCGCGGTGATGTTGCCCATCGTCGTGCCGTCGTTGACGAACGACAGGACATCCTCGCCCGCGTGAAAGCCCGTGCCGATCTGCACCGTCGCCGAAGCGAGCGTCGTGTTGTCCAGATCGCTCACGGCGATGCCGCTGTCGATCACGACCGGCGTCGAGGCCACGTTGTCGCCGGCGACGAAGTTCGCGGTCGTGCCGCTCGTCGTAATGATCGGCGTCTGGTCGGTGTCGGTCACGGTCACCGTGCGCGTCGCGACCGCGCTCATGGTCGTGCCGTCGTTGACCTGGTAGCTGATCGTGCGCATGGCGCTCGCAGGCGTCGTCAGATAGTTCGCGTACTGGACCGAACTCAGCGCCGCCTGCCATTGCGCGAGCGTCGCGCCGCCCGAGGCCGTCAGCGTGAGCGTGCCGGTGCTCGAGTTGTAGGCGCCGACGATGTCGCCCATCGTCGCCGGATTGGCAACGAACAGCAGCGAGTCCTGATCGGCCGTGAAGTTGCCGGTGATCTGCACGGTCGCGCTTTCGAGCGTCGTGCTCTGACCGTCGGCCACGCTCAGTCCCGAGTCGATCAGCACCGGCATCGAGGCCGTATTGTCGCCGGCGACGAATGCGGCCGAGCCGGGGTCGGTGGTGATCGTCGGGCCGCTCGTCACGTTTACCGTGTGCAGCGCGAGCGAGCTCGAAGCAACGCCGTCGTTGACCGAGATCGTGAAGTTGCGCGCGCCCGATACCGCCGCAGCCGACGTCGAGAACGTGACTGCATCGAGCGCGTGCTGCCATTGCACGAGCGTCGCGCTCGCGCCCACCGAAGTCAGCGTCAGCGTGCCGTTCGCGTTCGCCGTGATGCCGATGTTGCCGAACTGCGTCGAGTCGGTGTTATCGAACGAGAGCGTATCTCCGCTGTGGTAGCCGCTCGCGATCGAGATCGTCGCCGAGGCGAGCGTCGTGTTGTCCGCGTCGCTGACGGAAAAGGTGGAGATCGCCGTCGGTGTCGAGCCGGCCTGATAGCTCGACATGCTGCTGCCGCCGTCGACGACGATCGGCGACTGGTCGGTCGCGGTCACGTTCACGCTGCGCGAGGCGACGTTGCTCGTCGAGGTGCCGTCGTTGAACGAGAAGTCGACCGTACGCGTAACGGTGGAGGGCGTCACCAGCGTATTCGCGAACGTCACCGATTCGAGCGCCGCCTGCCATTGGGCGAGCGTCGGCGTGCCGCTGGCGGTCAGCGTCAGCGTGCCCGTGCCGCTCGAATAGCTGCCGCTGATGCCGTTGACCGACACAAAGCCGAGCACGTCGCCCGCCTGCACGTTGGCGATCGTCACGGTCGCGGACTGCGCCGTCGACGAACCGCCGTCGGAAAGCTGCAGGCCGCTGTCCACCGCGACCGGCGCGCCGCCCACGCCGTTGTTCGCCGACGCCCATGACGCGTTGCCGCTGCTCGTCGTGACAGCGGGCCCCGTGTCGGTATAGGTGACGTTGTCGATATACAGCGAGAGCGGACCGTACGGATCGTTCACGTCGATCAGCGTGACCGATCGGGTGTTCTGGAAGTCGGGGTCGTTGGCGATCAGGCTCTTGATGCTGCCGACGAAGCCGCCCGCCGCCTCGGTCGCAATCTGCACGCGCGTCGCGGCATTGCCGTTCGCCTCGATATAGAAGTTGCCGTTGACCGAGCTGATGTCGAGATCCGACAGCGTGAAGGTATGGCCGTTCGCGAGCGAGATCGTGAACTCCGTCATCGGATCGTTGTTGACGTTGACTTCGAGGAAGCCGTCGTTGGGGGCCCCGGAATTGACGTCGCTCGGACCGGTCGGCGCATTGCCGTTGTTCCACACGCCTTCCTCGACGGAGCCGTCCGTCGTGTATACGACGCCGTCGAGCGTATAGCTCGTCCGATAGCCGAGGTCCTGGCCCGTGTCGTTGTTGGCCTCGGCGGCCGTGTCGAAGGTTTCGACCGTCACGCCGAGCAGCTCGTTGAACTGCGCCTGCGCGCTCGCCGATTCGATCACGGCCGTGTGCACGTGCCCGGCCTGGTATTCGAGCGTCCAGTTGCCGCCGAGCGCGCTCGCGCCGGTGTCGTCGGTCGATGCCGCGACGTTCAGGTGCGTGAGTGCCGCGATCTGCTGCACGAGCGCCTGGCCGTCGGCTTTTTGCGCGACGTCGCAGCCGTAGATCAGGAAGTCGCCGCCCGGCTTCATCGCCGCGCCGATCTGCGCGAGCTCGGCGCTGTAGGCCGAAAAATCCGCGCCGGTGAGCCACGTCGAGCCGGCCTGGATCGCGCCGTCCGTGCCGTGCGAAATCAGATGGATCGACTCGATGCCGTGATGGGTTTGCAGGTACTGCGCGATCTGCGCGAAGCCGTCGCTGTTCGCGTCGAGCACGACGTACTGCGTGCCGGCCGGCAAACCGGCGATCAATATCTGATAGTTCTCGACGCTCGGATCGATGAAGACGACCTGATGCGAGGCGTCCGGTGTGGTGACGCTCGTGTCCTTGAGCGTGTGCGTGGTGGTGCTGGTGTCCTTGCTGCCCGTGCTCGTGTCCGTGCCAGCGCCCTCGCCGTTCGTTCCGTTCGTTCCCGCATCGCGTTGTGCCGCATTGGACGTACCCGACGCCGACGCGGAAGACTCCGCTTGCGAAGCCCCCTGGCCCGACGAACTCGCTGCGGCCGGATCGTTATGCGTTGGCTCCGCGCGATGCGCGTGTTCGTGCGCATGCGTTTCCGCGTGCGGTTTGGCCGCGACAGCGGCGACCGACGCGTCGTACACGACGCGCGGTTCGAGCGCGAGCAACAGGGGCGAAGCCGCGACACGCGGACGCGGCATTTCGCTGTCGGTACTCAAACGCTTGAGCCACTGCCTGACGATCTTCATGACGATACTCTCCCGGCCGCCGCGCGTTCCAAACGCGCGGCGCCGCAAAACGGGACTGGACGAAAACGCTTTAGCCGCGCGACGGGAAAATCCCCGTCAACGCGACGATGAAGTTGATGCCGAGATACGGATTGCGCGTGTTGAACGGCAAGCCGCTGCCCGCATTCGCGTTGACGACGTTCGGCAGGCTGGCCGGCACCGTGAGGTTGAACGGCTTGAGCGTGGTGTCGGCGTTGGCGGTGTTGTAGACCGTCGCCGGATGGCCCGACGACAACGCGCCGCCGAGCACCGTCGTCGGTCCGGGAATATTGGTCACGCTGGTCGCGGGGGGCCCCGACGTGGCCGTCGTGCCCGTTGCGGCGGGAATCGCCACAGCAACCGTGGTCGGCTGCGTCGCACCGGTAACTTGCGTCGCGTGCGTGTGAACGGGCAATTGCGCCTGCGTCAGCGTGATGTTTTCGGCTCCGGCCTGCTCGCCGGTCACCACCGGCGCGAGACCCAGCCCCGTCCCCACGCCGACCGGCGAGCGGCCCTGCAGGTTCGGCAGACCGAACGTGGTTTGGCCGTTGCCGCCGTAGTACGTGCCGAGCAGCGCGAACAGCGGGCTGTTTTGCGCAATCGACATGAGCTGCCCCTGGCACAACGCCCAGCCGTTGGGTGCGAAGTCGAAGCCCACCATGCGGATTTCACCGAGGTATTGATCGGACATGCTGCCTCCAGAAGAGAGAAAACGAAAACGACGGAAGAGCCGTGCGGCTGAGCGGAACGCAGCACGCGACGGCATGCGCAACGCAATGCGAAATGCGATGGGGAAAAAGGTGCAAGGCGGAATGCGAGGCTGAGTACAAGGCG
This sequence comes from Paraburkholderia sp. Ac-20336, assembly GCF_017105025.1. NCBI lineage: Bacteria > Pseudomonadati > Pseudomonadota > Betaproteobacteria > Burkholderiales > Burkholderiaceae > Paraburkholderia > Paraburkholderia sp. Ac-20336. Next base: position 11,814 of record NZ_JAAGPS010000011.1, read on the forward strand.
CCGCGTGCAACGGCGTGCGGCGCGCAGCACCGCATGTCGTTGCACGCGCGCCGAATGGAACGCCGCGAAGAATGGAATGCGCGACTCATCACACCGCATCCGCCGCGCAAGCCGAACGCTTGCGATGAATCACCGCGCACAGCGTCCGCGCGCCCGATTCGAGCGGTCTGCCCGGCGAGACGAACAGCAGCCATGCACGGCCGTCGGGTGCGATGAAGCGATAGGTGTCCTGAGGTAACGCAACCGCCGGCGGCAACTCGAAGCTCGCCGAATAGCACTCGTGCTCGCCATTCATGGCGAGGCCCGTCCATGCGTCCAGCAAACGCGTCTGCACGAGCGGCAACGCCGCCGCGTCCGCGCTCGCGAGCGTGAAGACCTGCCCAAGCGACGCCCTCAGCGCATCGTAGGCCGGCAAATCCGAAACCGCGTTCGACACTGGTCCCCCTCGATCGCAACGCGCGCGCCGTGCTGCCGATGCAGCGCGCCGGTTGCCGTCATTCTTGTCATGCTCTCAGTTCGCGCGCATTTGCCGTGATGCATCGCCGTGGCTTACAGCCCGGTTGCGCGTCGCTTTAATACGGGTCTACGGAATGACTCTTTTTCTCTATCGTTAGGCTTACGACATATTTCTGGAAAGCTTTAATGAATTCCACGGTGGTCCAATTCGATCATGCCGCGCCCTGCTTATTACTTGCTTGTGGTTTGCTTATTTTTTATTTATTGCCTGTTCATTATGTGCTTAATACTTTCTCATGCGCACACCGTCCGTGCATCGTCCCGCGACGTGACGGATGAAACGGCACGCGCGTCGAGTTGTATATCGAGCGGCGCGCATTCGCGGCGCATCAACCCGTAGACGCCGCCGTCCTGCTCGCTGCTCTGCTTCACGAAACCCAGACGCCGGTACAGCGACTGCACCGGGTTGTCGGCCTCGACGTTCAGGGTAACGGGCAAGCCTTCGCGCACCGCCCCGGCGATCAACGCGCGCAATAGCCGCGTGCCGATGCCCTTGCCACGCCATGCGGGCAGCAAGGCGATATCGATGATGCGGACTTCGTCGCCGAGTTGCGCGGGCCGCCATGCGTGATACAGACGCCCGACCGGCTCCGCGCCGGCCAACACGACGTCGAAAAAAGCGTGTGGATAGTGCTCGCGGTAATACGTGTGTTGAAGCTGCGATTGATGCCGCAGAAACGCGTCGATGCGAGACGGCTCCCAACCGGTGCGTGCGAATTCATCCCAACGCGTGCTCACGAAAACGTCACAAAGAAATGCTTCGTCGGCGACACTGGCGGTGCGCAAGCTCACGATGCCGGCATGGCTTGCCGGACTTTCTAGCGGCGCTGCGGAATGAGTGAATTCGATCTTCATGCGAAAAGCATTGGTAAGCCGCTGAGCTGACGAATACGCGATAACGCCGAATCCTAACTAATTGTTACTTGCGCAGCAATAGAAACTGTGAAGAGTCAGAGAGCCGGTAATTTCCCTGATTGCCCGCGCATTTTTACCCGCTATGGTGACGCTAAAACGACAATGAATCGAAAGCATTTCGAGTGGAATTTGCGCAATTATTTAGTAAGGCATCTAAAGCACTTCGTCAGCCATGCAAGCGGCTGCGCAAATCGCGGAGTACCCCGCCTCAACGATCCGCCGGCGTGCTGCCGAACTGCGCGAATTCCTCGCTGAGAAAATCCACGCATACCCTCACCTTCGCGGACTGCGCGAGCCGCTCCGGATACACGGCCCAAACGTTGGCGGGTTGAGTCGCCTCGGGCAACAGCTGGCGTAACTGGCCGCTGTCGATGAGTCCGCGCACGTCCCACAGCGAACGCAGCACGATGCCGCGGCCGGCCAGCGCCCATTGCACGGCGACTTCACCATGATTGGTCGACAGCGGTCCGGTGACCTTGATCGATACCGCTTCGCCGCGCACCGTGAGCCGCCACAAGCCGAACGGATGATCGCGCTCCTTGATGGCGAGACACGCATGCGAGGACAGTTCCGCGAGTTGCCGCGGCGTGCCATGCCGCGCGAGATAATCGGGCGACGCGCACAGCACGCGATAATTCGAGGCGAGCCGCCGCGCGATCAGATGCGGCGCGATGTCGTCGCCGATGCGGATGTCGAGATCGATGCCCTCGCCTGCGACGTCGACAAGACGATCGAACAGATCGAGCCGCACGCTCAGTTGCGCATAGCGTTCCGAAAAGCGTGCGAGCGCGGGTGCGACGAAGCGCCGGCCGAAACCGAAGCTGCTCGAAATGCGCAGCTTGCCGCCCGGAATGCGGCGCGTGGTGGAGACGTCCTCGACCAGTTGATCGACGTCGTCGAGAATTTTTTCGGCCCATGCATAGACGCGCTCGCCCGCCTCGGTAATCGCGACACGACGCGTGGAGCGATGCAGAAGGCGCGTGCCGAGCGTCGCCTCGAGCACGCCGATGCGTTTGCTGACATAGGCGGCCGAGACCGATAGCGCCTCGGCCGCCGCACTGAAACTGCACTTGCGCGCGACTTCGCAGAACACGCGCAGATCGCCGAGATCGGGAGACGGGACGCTATTCATGGCGGCGCTCTTTATACACGAACCGTGTACAGTGGTTTAACCAAAGCGCGCATTGTAGACGCAATTAGCGAGAATAGAATAAGCACCATTGAAACGTCGATACCCGTTGGGTACTCCGCTGCATACCCCGTTGCACACCCATTACACAGAAGGAGCACAGCATGTCGAACAGATATCGGATTGCCGTCATACCGGGCGACGGCATCGGCGTCGAAGTGATGCCGGAAGCGCTGCGCGTGCTGGACGTCGCGACGAAACGCTTCGGCATCGAACTCGAGTATCGGCATATCGAGTGGGCAAGCTGCGACTACTACGCGAAGCACGGCAAGATGATGCCCGACGACTGGAAAACGCAACTGCAATCGATGGATGCGATCCTGTTCGGCGCGGTCGGCTGGCCCGACACCGTGCCCGATCATATTTCGCTGTGGGGGTCGCTGCTGAAATTCCGCCGCGAATTCGATCAATACGTGAATCTGCGCCCCGCGCGTCTTTTCGCGGGCGTGCCGTCGCCGCTCGCGGGACGCAAGGCCGGCGACATCGACTTCTGGATCGTGCGCGAGAACACCGAGGGCGAGTATTCGTCGGTCGGCGGCGTGATGTTCGAAGGCACCGAGCGCGAATTCGTGCTGCAGGAATCGGTGTTCACACGGCACGGCAGCGAGCGCGTGCTGAAGTTCGCATTCGATCTCGCGCAGCGGCGCGAACGCAAGAAGATCACGGTCGCGACGAAGAGCAACGGCATCGCGATCAGCATGCCGTGGTGGGACAAATGCGCGGCCGGCATCGCCGCGCACTATCCGGACGTCGAATGGGACAAGCAGCACATCGACATCCTTTCCGCGCGCTTCGTGCTGAACCCGGACCGCTTCGACGTGGTGGTCGCGACCAACCTGTTCGGCGACATCCTTTCCGATCTCGGCCCTGCCTGTACCGGCACGATCGGCCTCGCGCCGTCGGGCAATCTGAATCCGGACCGCACGTTCCCGTCGCTGTTCGAACCGGTGCACGGCTCGGCACCCGACATCGCCGGCAAGCACATCGCCAATCCGATCGCGATGATCTGGTCGGCCGCGATGATGCTCGACTTCCTCGGCCGCTCCACCGGCAAGGAGCGCGAAGCGCACGACGCGATCCTGCGCGCGATCGAGGCGACGCTCGCCGAAGGCCCGCATACCGGCGACCTCGGCGGCAGCGCAAGCACGAGCGAGGTCGGCGCGGCGATTGCGGCGAAGCTCGCGTGACCTGACAGAGCGTGTTGCCTGGGGTTGCCAATCGAATGCGGATTGCAGCCTCGGCATGCGGATACGCTGCCCTTCGGGCAAAGCAAATTCGACTTCGCTGAAGCGATGCGCGTGTTCCATCACATCGATCATGCCGGGCAGATTCATTTGCCATGCGAACTAATGCGCATCGTGAGATAAAAAGCACCGCCGTCGCCTTCGCGCACACTCCGTTGAACCCGTTGAACATCCGCGCCGTCGATACCTGTGAATTCGACGTCAACGCGAAATAGATCGCCGCACGCGCACGCTGAAGCCGCGCATCCGCACCTCAGGTTCGGCCCGCTCGACGACTCCGGAATCAACCCCATCGCGAAGTCCCATCGCACCTTCGCGAGGCGCGTTTCTCATCTCGGGTAATCCCCCGTTGCCCGCTGCCATCAAATTACTTACAGTGGCGCGCGTTCGCGTGAAGAATCACTGTTCTTTATTCGAACAAAACGCCGATCCCGGCGACGCTCCCGCACGCGAACCGCAGCGGGTATGATTCATTGCCTAAGCCCAGCAGTTCGCCGCAGGTGCAGGCATCGTGCGCCGCTACCCGACGGCACACGGTCTTAAGAAAAAACGCCCGTTATGTCGGGCTTTTTCGCAGTCAGGAGACCATCATGAACCGCAGCACCGCTGTGAACGTTCAAACCTTTATCAACGAGCACCCGTTTTCGCCGTTCCAGTGGCTGATCTTCTTCATGTGCTTCATCATCGTCCTGCTGGACGGTTTTGACACCGCCGCGATCGGCTTCATCGCCCCCTCGCTCATCACCGAATGGGGCATCGACAAACCCGCGCTCGCGCCCGTGCTGAGCGCGGCGCTGTTCGGCCTCGCGTGCGGCGCGCTCGGTTCCGGCCCGCTGTCCGACCGCCTCGGCCGTCGCGGCATGCTGCTCGGCTCGGTGCTGCTGTTCGGGCTCGCGTGCCTCGCGTCGGCATTCTCGACCGGCATCGAGCAACTGACCGTGCTGCGCTTCATCACCGGCGTCGGCCTCGGCGCCGCGATGCCGAACGCCGTCACGATGATGGGCGAGTACTGCCCGGACAACCGCCGCGCCACCGTCATCAACCTGATGTTCTGCGGCTTTCCGCTCGGCGCGGCATTCGGCGGCTTCCTCGCCGCATGGATGATTCCGCATTTCGGCTGGCGCAGCGTCCTGCTGCTCGGCGGCGTCACGCCGCTCCTGCTGTCGGTCCTGCTGCTCACGAAGATGCCCGAGTCGGTGCGCTACATGGTCGCGAACCAGAAGCCGGTCGAGCGGATTCGCGCGGCACTCGCGCGCATTTCCGGCGACGCCGTGCAGGCGGGCGCATTCACGATGACCGAAACCGCGCCGCAAACCGGCGGCAAGGGTCTCGGCGTCGTGCTGTCGCGCTCGTACATCGTCGGCTCGGTGATGCTGTGGCTCGCGTATTTCATGGGCCTCGTGATCTTCTACGCGTCGATCAACTGGATGCCGATCCTGCTGAAAGACGCCGGCCTCACGCCGCAACGCGCGACGCTGATTTCGGCGCTGTTCCCGCTCGGCGGCGTCGGCGCGGTGCTGGCCGGCGTGCTGATGGACCGCTTCAACGCCAACCGCGTTATCGCGGTCTGCTATGCGCTGACCGCGCTCAGCGTGTACTTCATCGGCCAGGCGGCCGGCAACGTCGGCGCGCTCGTGCTGATCGTATTCATCGCCGGCGTGCTGATGAACACCGCGCAATCGTCGATGCCGGCACTCGCCGCCGCGTTCTATCCGACCGCGGGCCGCGGCACCGGCGTCGCGTGGATGCTCGGCGTGGGCCGCTTCGGCGGCATCGCGGGCTCGTTCCTCGTGGCCGAACTGACGCGCCGCCACTTCTCGTTCAGCGGCATCTTCGCGACGATCGCGGTTGCCGGTCTGTTGTCGTGTGTCGCGCTGCTGATCAAACAGGCAGCACGTCCGCAAGTAGCGGAAGCGAATGCGTCGAAGGCGGAATCATTCGGGCATTGAGTTTTTTCGGCGATGCGGCCCGGTGATGGGCCGCGAGCCTGGTGGTTTTTCGAAGCCGCTCTGCGAATTGCAGAGCGGCTTTTTCTTTGGGGGTGTCGCAAGTCGAGGTGGGGTTCGGGGCGTGGAGCAATGGATATGTGATTGAGAGTTAGGACTCGATTCGCAACGCTTTGCAACACTTTTGATTGAGTCGACTTCTCGCCATCGGCACAAGGTTTGCGCGTTCTTCCTTCGTCAGTTCCAGACACGGCTGTTTGTCCCCTCTTTGAGATTACGTTAGCTTCGGAAACCCTTCCAGCTACGCAGAAACCAGCAGGATGGTCATACTACAGCTTACGCCAGGATGTAAAAATAATTGCTGTGAAGAGGATCAGTAACCGTCATTCAGGACACGCGCATCCTGCTTCTATTCATCGCGTCATTCCTATGCATCGCGGCGATCTGAACTGCCCCGGGAATCGTGAAGGCTGTTTGGTTTAAGTCGATACCTGCGCTACAGCGGGATTGCTGAGTTGCCGATAGTAGTTATCCTGAGTTACAGGGGCAACTCCAGTCAGTCTCAATCAATCTGTGACTATTTTTAACTCTTATCAGAAGAGAAAAACAATACGGCATAGCCTTGGACTTCAAGGACGAGTTGTCCCCATCTCCCATTATCCACACTCAAAATAGATGGTAAGCACAGGTATTTTTCGCTCAAATTCTGACATGAACGAAGTGACGAGTACCGAGATTCACGGATCGATACCCCCGTGCACTTGCCGACGGTCGCAAATATCGACAAGCTATTAGAGTCGCCGAATTGCTAGCCGTTGTGCAACGAGTGTGCATCTGTGGCCACCGTCACACACCGTGATCTGTGTTGCGTCTGCGACGTTTACTCATCCAATTTCTGTAGCCGAAGAAGAAATGTCTGTATTCTGTACCTTTGCACTCAATAACCGTGAAACTTCGAGCCTCTATTGTTTGGGACTTAGGATGATCGAAGCCTATTCGGGTCATGGTAAGGGTCGAGACAATCCCAATGCAGTTTCGATCCCCATGACTGGAGCTATTCCGCCTGGCACGTACTTTATTGTTGACCGTCAATCGGGTGGAAGATTGGGATGGTTGCACGATCTGAGTGACACATACCTTGGTAGCACCGACCGAACAAAATGGTTCATGCTATGGAACGCTCACGGCGGCGATACCACAATGATTGACGGAATACGTCGTGGTAATTTTCGCCTTCACCCTGAAGGCCCGATGCGCGAAAGTGACGGCTGCATCACTGTGAAAAACGGCAACGACTTCGAACGACTGCAGCGCTACATTCGCTCTCACAAGCCGAATATCGCCATTCCGGGTAGCGATCATCTGAAAGCATACGGCCGCCTGGAAGTCCGATGAAACGTCTCACACTTATCGGCGGGTGTCTCGCCGGACTCGCGCTGTCCTGCCTGGGCGGCATGCAGCTAACCCGGTTCCTTCTGCAACACTTCACGTTCGACATACCATCGTGGCTTTCAGCAATCGTTCGGCACGCAATACGTTTGATATATGCCGACTACCAGCCCGACGCCCTCGACATTCAGGACACATGCATCCTGCTTCTCTTCATCGCGTCATCCCTATGCATCGCGGCGATCATCGCCCTGCTCAGCTTTATCGCGCGGCGTCGATTCGTCGCACGCAATAGGCTCAATCAACCCGATTGAACGCACCCCGCCGTCCGCCTAAAAGCGCGCCGCCCCACTTCCCGATACACTACGTCTTTCTTCACCCCATACGAACGCGGCAACGGCAATCACCGTCGCCGCGCCGTCGCCCGCCTCATCTCAGGATTCCGGTAATGAAACGCGTAGTCGTATCCGCGCTTGTCGCGCTGTGTGTGGCACAGCCGGCCGCTCAGGCCGTCGCGCAGACCGTCAGCGATCAATGCTTCGCGCTCGGCGATATCGCCGGCCAGGTCGCCTCGTGGCGCGCGCACAAAAAGACCCAGGCTCAGGCGCTCAAGCAGGCCGCCTATTACTACAAAGACCCGTCCGATCGCGAGGCCGTCAACGCGATCATCGCCAAGATCTACGCCCCCGACGCGCCGCACATGACGCCCGATCAGGCGAGCATGGCGTTCACGTCGGAGTGCGCGAACCGGCACAAGGGACAGCCCTCATCCACGCAGTGATGCCCGTGTTCCCCCCGATGTGGTGCGGTGTTTCGCGAGCGGAGACGCTCATGCCCGCCTATTCGACGATGTTGAAATCGGCGAGGTACTTGCCCGCTCAGCGTGATGCCGCCGATGCGATTTCTCGCCTCGTCGAAGATTTATCCACGGCCCATGGACTACATCCTCAAAAATATATAACTTCCGGAGACCCAACCATCCGGTAACACAGAAAGACATGAAGATCCGCCCATTGGCCCTGAGCCTGCTGCTCACCGCCGCGCATGCCACGGCATCGGCACGCGCGATTACCACAGCGGATGAAGCCGCGGACAAAGCCGCAAGCGTTACCCAGCCCATCACCTATCAACCCACACCACACCATGCCTGCTATTCGACGTGTCGGACAGCAAGCGCTATTTCATCGTCGGTGTTCACGAAAAACACTCGCGCGAATGTGGCGGCGATCCCGATACTGCACCTGCGCTTTTCTTCATGAAGATACGCAAGCGCGACGGCTACATCCTCACGAACCTTGGCGACGGCGAGCACTTCAAACCGCTTGCTCCCAATACCAACGCGCCATAGCGCCTGCCGCAACAACACCGGTTATCCTTCCCCACTGGAGACAGGAATACCGACATGAACCTCAGAGCCCTGCAATGCTTCGTGATTCTCGCTGAAGAACTCAATTTCAGCCGTGCCGCCGAGCGCCTGCATATCGCGCAACCCGCGCTGAGCCAGCAGATCCGCTCGCTCGAAGAGCGCCTCGGCACGCAACTCGTCGACCGCGCGCGGCGGCCGTTGATGCTGACCGAAGCGGGACACTATCTGTGCACCGAAGCGCGCCAGCTACTCGGCTCACTGGACCAGATGACGCTCGCCACGCAGGAAATCGGCATTGGCCGGCGCGGCTGGCTCAGCATCGGCTTCACGCGTTCGTCGATGTATAGCGTGCTGCCGCCCGCGCTGAAGCAATTCCACACGGCGTATCCGCAAGTCGAACTCAAGCTCTTCGAAATGCTCACCGAGGAGCAAACCGATGCCTTGCGCGACATGCGCATTCATATCGGCATCGGCCGACAGCCGCTGACCGTGGAAGGCTGCACGTCGTATTCGCTGCTACGCGAGCGGGTCATGGTCGCACTCGAAGCGGGACATCCGCTCGCCGCGCGCAAAACCGTGCGGATTGCCGATCTCGCCGATACGCCATTGATTCTCTACCCCAAGCATCAGACCGCGCAGTTCAAGCACTCGGTGCAATCGCTCTATCGCGATGCCGGCGTAACGCCGCTTGTCGCCCATGAGGCTTACGAAATACAAACGGCCATTGCACTCGTCGCGGCCGGCCTCGGCGTAACGTTCATCGGCGAATCGGTAGCGCGGCACGGACGCACCGACGTGATCTTCCGCCATTTGTCCGGCCCCGGCTCGGCGTACCGCTCCACGCTCGCGGCCACCTTTCGCAGCGACGACACCTCGCCGCATCTGTGCGCCTTTCTCGGCTGCTTGCCGCCACCGCTCGCCGACCCGACACTATAAGCAAAAGCCTATACAAGCATAAGCAAGCACTCTTGGACTCCTGATCGATGCGTTTCTATCATTGGCGAAAGCCATTGCTTGAACACATACGACAAACGCAACGACGGCCGCGCCCGCCGTTGCATGGCAGGAGACAGCATGACCGCATTCGACGAAACCGCAACGATGCGCAAAGTGTATGGGCGATTGATGCCCCTGCTCTTCGCGATGATGTTCGTCAACTATCTGGACCGGATCAATATCGGTTTCGCCGCGCTCGACATGAACAAGCAGCTGGGCTTCAGCCCGGCCGTGTTCGGCTTTGCGGGCAGTATTTTCTTTGTCAGCTATATGCTGCTCGAAGTGCCGAGCAACCTGCTTTTGCATCGCGTCGGCGCGCGCATCTGGATTGCGCGCATTCTGCTGACATGGGGCGCGGTGGCCGCCGCTACGGCATTCGTATTCAACGACGTCAGCTTCTACGTGTTGCGTTTTCTGCTCGGCGTCATGGAAGCCGGCTTTCTGCCCGGCGTCGCCGTTTATCTGACCCAATGGTTTCCGGTGCGTTATCGGGCGCGCGCGGTCGGCGGCTATATCGTCGCGGGCTCGTTTTCCGCCGTGCTGGGCGGGCCCATTTCGACCCTGCTGATGACCTACGCGAACGGTATTTGGGGTCTCGCGGGCTGGCAATGGATGTTCATTCTCGAAGGCGTGCCTGCGATGCTCCTGGGTCTCGTCACGCTGCGCATCATGACCGAGCGCCCCGCGGATGCCGACTGGCTCTCCAGCGAGGAAAAGAACTGGCTCGAATCGACGCTCGCGGCGGAACGCGCAGCGCTCGGCGGTAACCGGCATTTTCCGCTGCTGCGCGTGGCGAGCGACATCCGCGTCTGGAGTCTCGCCTGTCTGTTCGGTTGCGCCCTGGTCGGCATTTATGGGCTCTTCCTCTGGCTGCCGCAAATCGTCAAGAGCCTTGGCGATTTGAGCAATATCGAAGTCGGCTTTCTGTCGGCCGCCCCGCCGCTGCTCGGTGTATTGGGCACGTTCATCATCAGCCGCAGTTCCGATCGCACGGGCGACCGCAAGAAACATCTCGCGTTCGTGTATGGCATGAGTGCGCTCGCCATTGCCGGCAGCGCCTATGCGCCGAGCCCCGCGATCGCTTATGCGCTGCTGTGCGTGACCGGCCTCTTCATCTATGCGGGCAATCCGCTGTTCTGGAGTCTCGCGTCGTCGTTCCGAACCGGCGCGGCGGGCGCGGCAACCATCGCGCTCATCAACACGATCGCGCAATTCGGCGGCCTCGTCGGACCGTGGAGCATCGGAATCGTGCGTAACGCGACCGGCAATTTCAAGCTCGCCTTGCTGACGATCGCGGCGTTTCTCGTCGTCGCGACGATTATCGCCCTCGTGATGCGCGTGACACCGGCCGACGACGAAGACGCATCGCTCGCGGCCGGCAATGCCGCGCCGTGAACCTGAATCGCCTCTGAATCGCATGCAACCGCAAGGGTACTGCCCACTATGATTATCGATTGCCACGGTCATTACACGACCTCTCCGCCGCAACACGAAGCGTGGCGCGCGCAGCAGATCGCTGCGCTCAAGGACGGCGCCGCGCCGCCGCCCCGGCCGTTTATCGGCGACGACGAGATTCGAGAAAGCATCGAAAACGGCCAATTGCGCGTGCAACGCGAACGCGGCACCGATCTGACGATTTTCTCGCCGCGCGCGGCGGGCATGGGCCATCATCTCGCCGGCGCCGAAGCGAACGCGCAGTGGTCGAGCGAATGCAACGATCTCGTGCATCGCGTCTGCGAACTGTTCCCGCGTCACTTCGTCGGCGTGTGCCAGTTGCCACAAACACCGGATGTATCGCCGCTGAACTGCGTCGGCGAATTGCGGCGCTGCGTCGAAGAACTCGGCTTTATCGGCTGCAATCTGAACCCCGATCCGTCAGGCGGACACTGGAGCGGCCTGCCACTCACGGACCGCCACTGGTATCCGCTTTACGAAGCGATGGTGGACCTCGACGTGCCGGCGATGATTCACGTATCGTCGTCATGCAATCCGAATTTCCATGCCACCGGCGCGCATTACCTCAATGGCGATACGTCGGCATTCATGCAATTGCTGCAAGGCGATCTGTTCGCGGACTTCCCCACGCTGCGCTTCGTCATTCCGCACGGCGGCGGCGCTGTGCCCTATCACTGGGGGCGTTATCGCGGACTCGCTCAGGACATGAAACGGCCGTTGCTCGAAGAGCATCTGCTGAAGAACGTGTTCTTCGATACCTGCGTGTACCACCAGCCCGGTGCCGAATTGCTCGCGAAAGTGATTCCGGTCGAGAACATTCTGTTTGCGTCGGAAACGATCGGCGCGGTGCAAGGCATCGATCCGCGCACGGGCCACTACTATGACGATACGCGCCGCTATATCGATGCGATCGAATGGCTCAGCGACGCCGACCGGCAACGTATTTACGAAGACAACGCGCGCAGTGTGTATGCACGGCTGTCGCGGCAACTCGATCGACAATTTCAACCATTCGCAGCACAGGGAGCAAGCGCATGAATCCAGCAGGATGGCGAGAATACGAATGCGCGCCGCAAGCGAGTCCGGCCACGCTCGCGGCTTTGCGCGAACTCGCGGTATCGCTGCTCAGCGACAACATGGCGCGAGCGAGCGGCGCGATCGGCTTGCGGCCGTTTCATCGGCCGAAGCCGCTGGCCGGTACGGCGCTCACGATCCATACCCGTCCCGGCGATAATCTCGCGATTCACCGTGCGTTCGAGTTCTGCCGGCCCGGCGACGTGCTCGTTATCGACGGCGCCGGCGATCTCACGCAGGCGCTGATGGGCGAAATCATGGCGACGTACGCGGAAAGCCTCGGCGTGCAGGGTCTCGTGATTGACGGCGCGATTCGTGACGTCGGCGCGCTGCGGCAACGCGACTTTCCGGTGTACGCGCGCGGCGTCACCCATCGCGGTCCCTACAAGAACGGCCCCGGCGAAATCAACGTGCCGGTCACGATAGGTGGCATGGTGGTGCATCCAGGCGATATCATTGTCGGCGACGAAGACGGCCTGCTTGCCATTTCGCCCGCCGACGTCGACGCCATCATAGAAGGCGCGCGACAACAGCAGGCGAAAGAAGCGGCCGCACTCGCGTCGATTGCGAACGGTACTTTCGACCGCGCATGGGTCGCCGCGCAACGGGACCGAATGATGACCGGATCATGAACCACCTGCCAACCGCCACATGGTGCAACAACTGAACGCCGCCGCCCTGCTCGCCCTCGCGCGCGCCGCGCAACAACAGCCGCGCGCCGGCGAGCCTTGCGAATGCACCCGTACGCCGCTCGACGGCTGGCAATCGCAGCCGCTCTCGCTCGATGAAACGCTATTCGAGGAAGTCGGCACGCTGATGCCGGAAGACGATCCCGAGCCGACCTTCAGCGAGTACCTGCCGAATACAACCACTTACTGGTCCGCGGACGCGCCTATCGCCCCGCGCTATTTCCCCTACAACCGTTGCGGTGTGTGGCAATGCTCGTTGTGCGCGCGTCTTTATCTACGCTATGTCGAAGGCGGCGGGTACTTTGTCGACCGCAGGATTCGCGTGGTCAAGGCCGAATTGATCGAGGACGTGCCGCTTTCCGCATGACACGCTTTCCCCGCCTACCGACTAGGGCGTTCTGCCCTGGCTGCCCGCCCGCGGTGAAAACCCGGGCGCGGCGTGCAGCTTCTCCCAGTTCAGCCCCATAAAACAGGGCCCTTGCGTGGTCTCGCTGAACTTCACGTCGTTGTGCTCGCCGTTCCACTCCATGACCTGCACGCGATCGTCGGCATCGACGGTCACATCCCATCCGACGCAACGCGCAAACGGAATCTTTCCGTGCAGTCTCAACACGGTCGCGACGCACTGCGCAAATGCAGGCAGCTTCATGCCCGCAAAACGCACACCCGAATCCGGATGCGCCTCGACCGCGCCCCAGTCGCCCAGATAACCTTCGTCGCACAACTCGCCCGTTTCGATTTTGACGGGCACGCAGACTTCGCGATCGATCAGGATATGCGTATCGTCCGCTCTTCCAAGCCGCAGGAAAGCCGCGCGAAGCGAAATACGGCCGGCATCGTCCACCACGGTGGTCAGACGCAACGTTGCCACCGGTTTCGATGCGAACGCCTTGAATAGCCGGTGCTGAATGATGAACCTCTGGATCACGCCATTGCCGAGCGAGCGGATGACCTCGGGGTCGAAATTCGTCCTGTCGAAAATATGCACGCCATTGCCCTGCATCGATCCATCGAGCTTGAAGACCACGCGCTCGGTGTGCTCGAAGATAATATCCTTCAATTCGTGCGCCGGCACGACCACGCTTTGGTCCGTGAAAAACAGGCCATTGACGTAATACGCGAGGTCCGGCAATACGTCGCCGCCGAAGATCAGCTGCGATATCGGCTTCAGGTTCGAAATCTTGCCGTACCCGCCCTTCATATACGGCATCACCACGGTCGCATAGTAGTTGTCGGGAATCCAGCCTTCCTTGAACGCGCCGTTGAATGCCGTGTAGACACGCAGCCACGGCGCGTAGATCGCGTCGCCGAACACGTCGCTCGCATAGGCGTCCGCGAGCTTCAGGTTCGCCGGATCGGCGCGGCCGTACTTTTCTTCGAGTAGCTGCAATACCCGTTTCGCCTGCGCGGCATGGTCGAGGTGAAAACGGTATTGCGCGACCCGCTTCGCGGATCGCCTCACTACACTCTCAACGTCGGATAGCATCACGTTATGTCCGCCAATGTCCGCGTGTTGTTCCTACCCATTATTTCCATCCGTTATTTTCGTCCAGTGTCACGTATTGAACGCCTATGTCGAACATTCAATACGCGTTCGGATGATGAATTCCCTTGAAAATCGTCGCCAGAATGATCCTGACGTCGAGCCAGAACGACCAGTTCCTCAGGTAGTACAGATCGTGCGCGACGCGGCCTTCCATCTTTTCGAGCCGATCCGTTTCACCGCGAAAACCGTTGATCTGCGCCCAGCCGGTAATGCCGGGCTTGATCCGATAGCGATGAATGTAGCCGGACACGATGTTCTGATAGAGATCGTCGTGTTCGAGCGCATGAGGACGGGGCCCCACTACGGACATATCGCCGCGCAATACGTTGAAGAACTGCGGCAGTTCATCGAGACTGGTCCGGCGCAGGAAAGCGCCCACCGCCGTAATGCGCGGATCGCCACGCGTGGCCTGTTCGAGCACACCGGCCTTCTGCTCATGCAAGCGCATCGTGCGGAACTTGTAGATCGTAAAGACACGCCCGTCCGCGCCTTTGCGGCGTTGCCTGAAAAACACCGGTCCATGCGAACTCAGTTTGACCGCAATTGCGCAGCCAAGCAGAATCGGCGAAACCGCAATCAATGCAAAGAGCGCAAAGAGACGATCGAACAGGTCTTTCTGCACCAGCGCATTCGGCGGCAACGGCGACGCGGCAAGATTGATCGTCGGCAGACCGAGCAGATCGGTCATGCTGCCTTCGAAAAGCGCGAGCGTGCGCACGTCGGGCATGAAGCGGATATTGATCAGATCGTTACGAAACTCCGCGACGAGCCGGAGAATCGCGCGCTCTTCCGAAAGCGGCAGTGCAAGCCATACTTCGCCAATGTTCTGCTCGCGCACGTAGCGGGCAAACGCCTCATGCCGTTCGAACACGCGCACGGACGAGCCCGTCGGGAGCCCGCAACCGGCGCTCAGGTTATAGAGCGCATTCGCGCGAAACCCGGCGGCCGGCGACTGCTCTATCTTGCGGATGATTTCGTCGCAATGATCTCCGCAGGCGGCCACCGCGACCTGCTGCAAGTTCATTCCCGCCACGCGCACGTGGCCGAGCAGCGCATGCGTCAGCATGCGGCCCGCCATCATCGCGGCCCCGGAAATACCGGTCCAGTACGCGAACCAGAGCCGCGACACCAGATCGATCCGGTGCAGCGAGAACATCAGCACCATCGCGCAGGCCTGCACGACGAGCCAGCTCAACGCGATATGTCCGGCCAGTGCTCTCTTCGAGCGGCCGCGCCATGAGTCATAGACGCCGAGCGCCGGAAACACGGCAAGAGAAAACGCTGCGGCAAACGCGACGAACGCAAAGTAGAAACTCCGTTGCGAGCCGTCGTCGAAGCGAATCTGCGAGGCCGCGAAAGCGCCCGCAACGATCATCGCCACGTCGAAACATCTCGCCAGTAGACCAGTCAGCAATCGCATTGCAGCCTCCTGAGGGTGCAGTTCCGTTCGACTCCAGCGCATTAGCCGCAACGCCCATACTTGTCGTCGAAGCGGACGATGTCGTCTTCGCCGAGATAGGTACCGGACTGAACCTCGATAATCTGCAGCGGCACGCGGCCCGGATTTTCGAGCCGATGACGAATACCGAGCGGAATATAGGTCGACTCGTTTTCGCCGAGCAGAAACTGCTCGTCTCCGCGCGTGACCAATGCCGTTCCGCTCACCACCACCCAGTGCTCCGCGCGATGATGGTGCATTTGCAGCGACAGACGCGCCCCCGGGCTGACGACGATGCGCTTCACCTGAAAGCGCTCGCCTTGATCGATGGAATCGTAAAAGCCCCATGGACGACGGACTTTTCTGTGCGTGTCCGCTTCCGGCGACTTCTCACGCCGGATACGCGACACAAGCTCCTTGACGTCCTGCACGTGCGCGCGATCCGCGACGAGCACCGCGTCGTCGGTTTCGATCACGACCAGGTTGTCCGTGCCGACACAGGCGACCAGCCGGCCGCCCTGGGAGCGCGCATAGGTCGCGGTCGCGCCTTCGAACAGCACGCGGCCATTCGAAGCGTTGCCGCATTCGTCCTTCTCCATCGCTTGCCATACCGCATCCCACGAGCCGAGATCGGACCAGCCCGCTTCGAGCGGCACCACGACACCGGTGAATGTCGAGCCGGGCTTGCCGAGTTGCTCCATCACCGCGTAATCGATCGAATCGGCGGGCGAGCGCAAGAACTCGGCCGCTTCCGGCATCAGGCATTCGTCGGTCTGTTTGGCATTGCGATAGGCCTGCACGCAGGCGGCATGCATTTCCGGCTGGCATTGCCCGATGACCTTGAGCCAGATCGAAGCACGCACGACGAAAATACCGCTATTCCACCAGTAATTGCCGGAGCCGACATACTGCGCCGCAAGTTCCACCGCAGGCTTCTCGACGAATCGTTCGATATGGCGCGCGCCATCCTTCAGGGCACCGCCGAGACGGATATAGCCGAACCCCGTATCGGGACGCTCAGGCGGCACACCGAGCGTGACGATGGCGCCCTCCTGCGCGTGAGTCGCCGCGATGCCAATCGCGTGGTGAAGCGCATCGAGATTCGCTATGGCATGGTCCGCGGGCATGGCGACCAGAATCGCGTCCTCGTTGTCGGCGCATGCGGCCAGTGCCGCGAGCGTCAGTGCGGGCGCGGTGTCGCGCCGCGCGGGTTCGACCACGATGCGTGCATTCACGCCGATTTCGCGCGCCTGCTCGCACGTAGCGAAATAATGCTCGGCACCACAGACGATCACCGGATCGTCCGCGACATCCCATGCGCCCTCGAAGCCGGCCATGCGTCCCATCGTGGCCTGCAGCAAGGTCTGATTGCCGATCACATCGATCAACTGCTTCGGAAACTGTTCTCGCGACACAGGCCACAGCCGCGTGCCCGAACCGCCGGCCAGAATCACCGGCACGAGAGGCGGAATATCGACCTCGTGCTGCAGCGTCGCATCGGTATCTCTTGTAGCTGCCACCGCGCCAACCTTACTCATCTGTAACTCCTCGCCATCGAAGCCGGCTCGCGCACGATTCTCTGTCGACGCCAACGCCTGACGCGCTGCGACGTGAATCGTCTCGATGCCTTCTTGTGTGATTAATGACAGGACGTCCGCGTCGGACAGACCCGACCAGCCGCTCAGTTCGCAGTGAAAGACAGATGCCGGTATGGAGTCCGGCTCGTTCGGGAAATACGCAGAACCGCGTGGCCGGATCGCTGCCGTCTGTTCGACGACGACCGGATAACGAAAAAACCGAAAGAACAAGTGAGGCAACGATGTTCACGATACTGATCGCGACATTCGCGACACATCGCGCCCCGATGTGTCCCATCATAGTCAGCCGATACTGAAATAAGCCGTTCTGGCGCGAACCGTGGAAGTTTTGGCTCTGGCTGCGGTCTCCGATTGCGAGGAATACGAACGAGCTTGCATTCCTGTTGCAGACAGCACGTTGAAGATTGGAAATCATCACCTACACGTGCTACCGTTCAGATGAACGTCTCGACACATTCGTGTCAAAGTTCATGTCAAAGACGGACACCTATCGTGTCTTTCGCCGGTGCAACGCCAGCATCCTGCTTCATGTTCACGCCGTCATCCAGCGTATCGCCAGCTCATCGAACGGCGCGCTACTGTTTTCCGGAGTTGCAATGGCCTATATCTCACTGCTCGCACTTTTTCTGACCGTCACCAATTTCGTGCCGATCAGTGCAATTGGCTTCGTGCCCCTTATCTTCTGCTCATGGCGCTTCTATGGGCGTAGCTATCCTGCGTTTATGGCACCGTTTACCGCGTTCACGCTTTTCGTCATTGCCTCGACGCTGCTTTACGATCCGCGGTCCTTTCTGGAGTTCGATTTTTACCGCCGCGACGGCAATTTCTTCATTTCGTATGCACCCATTTTTGCCGGTTGTCTGTATGCGCACCGTTGGGATCTGAACAAAGTACTGCGCACGTTCTTCACGTTCGCGGTTCTCATCAATCTGCCGCTCTACGCTTACTACATTGTCGAAAACGGCCTGATCGGCATTTTCACGCATCCCGCCGATACGTTCGGCAGCTACTTCATCGCCCGTAATGCGGCTGGCGGCTTCTTCGCCATGCTGTTCTGCCTCGGTGTCGCGTGCTACCTGCAAAAGCGCAGCAAGCTGCTCGTCGCGCTGCTCGCCTGCAATGCGCTCATGCTGTTTTCCACCTACAGCCGGGGCTCGCTGCTCGGTGCGGCAGCGATCCTTCCGTATCTGTACTTTGGCCGCAAACGCTGGATTCTGGCTTCGCTGGTCGCCGCCATGCTGGCCGGTTCGCTCGCGATGGCGATCCACCATACCGATCCGACCGTCGATTACATGGGCTACACGTTCTCGATCCACAATCAGGACGAAAAGGTCGCCAATCTGGACATTCGCTACGAATGGCTGTGGCCGCGCGCACTCGCCTATTTCGAACAGAGCCCGATTGTCGGTCTCGGCTTCGGCTCGTTCGACGACCATATCGGCAGCGTCGCCTCGTACTTTCATCTACTCGGCGTTCCGTCCGACGTCATCATCGAACATAGCGACTCCCACGCCCACAACTCTTATCTGAACATCCTCGCCGAACTCGGCGTGGTGGGCCTGACGCTGATACTGGCGTTCTACTGGAAGCTGGTCGAGTGGAGCAAACAGGGCGCGGCGTTCGCGGCCCTTGTCGATGGCGGGCGTAATTTCGCGGCTTTCCGCTTCGTCGAAATATCGTCGGTGTGCCTGCTCGTGATGTCGGCCACCGAACATCGGCTGGTGTCGCCGTCGAATGTTCTGATTCTTTCTCTGGTGATCTCACTGCTGCTTGCGGCACGCCCGCTCACTGCTTCCGTGTTCGCGTTCGATCCGCGTACGCGCCGCAGGGCGAGCGTCGTGCAGCAACGCCCGGCTCAATCTCAGGGCGTAGTAACGTCGGCGAGGTCGGCGAGATGACGTTCTTCGACGGGGCGCGGCGCGCTCGGTGCAGGTGGCAAAGCCTGTTCGACACAGGCACCCGGAAGCCGCGACTCGACAAAACCCTTGAGCGATTTCTTGAAGTTCTCCGATGAGAAACGCTCGGCGTTCCTGCGGCACCGACGAGGGTCGAATACGCCCGCGTTGTCTTCAAACCGGCTGACCGCTTCGAGCAACGATTCCACCGTTTGTGCGTTGAAGAACACGCCGGTGGCCCGCTCGAGCGGCAAGCCCACCACCGATTCGAGTGCTCCGCCCCGGCCGAATGCGATAACCGGTGTACCGCATGCCTGTGCTTCCACGACGGAAATACCGAAGTCTTCCTCGGCCGCGAACACGAATGCGCGAGCGCGCTGCAAATGGTCGATCAGAACATCGGATGGCTGATGGCCGAGAATCTCCACGTTTTCTCCGGCCACAGCCTTGATCTTCTTCATCTCGGGGCCATCGCCGATCACGACGAGCCTGCGCTCGGGCGTTTGCGAAAACGCCTGCACGATCAGATCGATGCGCTTGTAAGGCACCATGCGCGAAGCCGTGACGTAGAAGTCGTCCTTCTGCATGCGAACCTTCATATTGGCGAGATCGACCGGTGGATAAATGACCGTGGCATCGCGCTGATAGGCCTTTCTGATTCGCCGCGCAATGAACTGTGAATTGGCGACGAGATAATCGACGCCGTTCGCGGAACGCGAATCCCAGCCGCGAATGTAATGCAGCAGCACGCGCGCCAGCACCGAGCGAACGCCCGTGTCGAGGTGCGATTCACGCAGATACTGATGCTGCAAATCCCACGCGTAGCGGATCGGCGAATGGACGTAGCTGATATGCACCTGGTTCGGCCCGGTCAACACGCCCTTTGCCACCGCGTGCGAACTCGAAATCACGAGATCGTAGCCGGACAGATCGACCTGCTCGATCGCCAGCGGCATCAGCGGCAGATAAGCGCGGTAACGTCTCTTCGCGAACGGCATTCTCTGGATAAACGACGTGTTGACCGATTTCCCCTTTACGCACTCGCGGTCTTCGAGAAAATCGACAATCGAGAAGATGTCCGCATTCGGGAAGCACTCGATGATGTTCTTCAATACTTTCTCGGCGCCGCCCGAGACCACCAGCCAATCGTGAACAATAGCGACTTTCACTTCGACCTCCTGTGACTTTCCAATCGAACCCCCAGACATCCTTCACCACATCAATCTTCTTTGCCGGCCTGCGCCTGTGTGTGCAGACCGAATGCAATCCGCACCCGCTCCATGGCACGCTCGGCGCCGGGCAACAGGCTAACCAGTTCAAGACGGATCAATACGCCCATCAGAATCACGGACAATGTCGACTCGCCGATCACGCGCGCGGTCGCCATGCCCATCGCGCCATAGCGCGGTGCAAGAATCAGTGCCGCGCAGAGATTGGCGAGCCCGGATAAGGCACCGACAACGGCGAGCAAGCGGTCTTTTTTGCGCGGCACGAATACGTAGAACGCGACGAATTCGTTGAAAGCCGCGAAGGGAAACATCCACGCGAACACCTGAAGCACGTGAGCGCTGGGCTCGAACGCCTGGCCCAGGATGAGCGGCAGAACAAAAGGCGAAAGCGTCAAGGCGCCGCACAGCACGAGCATGCCGTAGCCCATCAGCAGGAACGCGCCGCGACGCGTCGTAACGCGCGCGCCTTCCTTGTCGCCGTTCGCGAGTTGCCGCGATATCGTCGGAATGAATACCTGCGAAGCCGGCCCCATCAGGCTCAGTCCGATCGTCGCAAAGCGTTCCGCCGCACCGAAATAGCCGACCTGTGCAGGCGTCGACAGGAGCGTCATCAGATAGGTCGAGGATGCCGTGAGCACCACGGAGCCGGACGAATAGCAGAACAGCATCGTCGAGCTGCGCACGAGCGGCACGACACCCGAGAGCTTGAGACGCGGCCAGCCCAATTGACGAGTCGCGAGGCCATAGGCAACGAGCGACGACGCAATGCCCGAAATCAGCAGGCTCGCCAGGACCCACACGGCGTCGCCGGGTCCTTTGACCAGGCTCAGCACCAATACGAGGCTCAATGCAAAACCGAACACCTCGATCATGATCGGCGTACGGAAGTGCTGGCGGCCCTGAAACAGCCAGCCGAGATTCAACGCCGAGACGATGCCGAGCAGCGTCGCCAGCAGGCCGATAAGCGGCCGCTCGGACAATACCGGCGAGCTCATCGTCGCCACGACGCCGATCGCCGCGCCGATTACGCCCAGAATCAGCCGCGCGCTGACATGCAGCGAATAGATCGAATTGCATTCGGCCGCCGAATGCGCTTTCGACACCTCGCGCATGCCGACGAAAGTGAATCCGTAGCTCACGAGCATCCAGATCACGTTCATCAGCGACATCGACGCGAGCACCCTGCCGTACTCGGCAACGCCTAGAACCCGGCCATAAAACGGCACGACGATGATGAGATAGACGTACCTCATCAGATACCCGCCGTACACAAACGCGATTACATTGGCGCTCGCCCGTTTATCCATTCCCGTCTCCTTCCCGGCCTTCAACGCCCGGTCGCACGCCGGCGTGCGAGCGGGTTGGCGATATAGCGCACGGCAAAATCGGACAGCGGCGAATAAGGCAGGAGACACAGGCTCGACAGCACGAGCGTGCCGAGCTTTTTCTTCACGCCCCAGAATGGATTCGCAATGATCGTATGCAGATAACCGCTCGAATCGTGGAGCATCCAGCGCCAGCGCGAGAGGAGCTTCGCGCGATAGAGGGTCGAGCAGAACGTCGCCTTCTCGTGCGAGAAGTCATGGAAAGTCGGCGGGAGCTCCAGATTCAGCCGGTCCTTGGCGATGTTTCTCAGTATCGCCCATCGCATGTTGAATGCTCTCGGCGCTTTGTTCAGTTGCTCCGAGTTCGCGAACGATACAGTTTCGCCTCCCGCGTTATGCACGCGATAGCCGCCGAGCGACTTCGGCACGGTTCCAATCGTCCCGGTCAGCGCAACGCCATAAATCGCGTAAAAGTCCGCGCCATAGCGATTCACGCCCTCTTCCGGAACCGGAAAGATCTGCCTGAGCGCGCTGACCCGGTAGGCATTGCCCGATGCGGGCGGTGACGGATAGAGCCAGCCGCCCTGCAATAGCTTCGTGCAGTCGTGAGGCGGCACGGTGTGCGGCACGTAAGCGCCGGTCAAGGCCCCCTGACGATCCATGACGTCGAGACGGAATTGCACCTTCGACCATGCACCGCTATCGAACAGGCGCATCACTTCGGAAACCGCTTCGGGATACAGAACGTCATCGGAGTCGAGAAGGATCACGTACTCGGTGTCGAGCAAGCTGATGGCGTAGTTGTATGCCGATACCTGTCCGCCGTTTTTCTTGAAGACGGCGGTGATACGGTCGCCATAGCTTTCCAGGATCGCACGCGAGCTGTCGGTCGAGCCATCGTCGATGACCATCACGCGCGTATCCGGATAGTCCTGCGCGAGCGCCGAGTCGATTGCCGCACGCAGATAGCGCTCGTAGTTGTAGTTGCAGATTGCAATGGTGACGTGTTTCATGATGTTTCGACTCTATTCGTCAGGTTCGGGACACCGACAACCGGCATCCGGGATACTCGCGACCGGCGACCGGGCCATGACTACGCTCAGGCGGCACCGCGCACCACCAGATAAGCCAGATGTCTGGGCGGGTTATTGCCGGCACCATTCATCTGGCTCGGTACTTTGAATCGCACTTTCATCTGCCCGTTTTCCCAGTTCGATGCAATATCTTCCGCGGCACTCGTAGTGCCGGTGAGCGCATCGATAAAATCGACCTGCGCTTCGCGCAGACGCGCACTGTCGAGCCCGCCAATGGCGACGGTCTGCCAGCCTGTACTCGCACTCACCTGCATGACGAGATCGCTACCGGAGAACAGTGCGTTGCCGCTCACGCCCTGGCCGAACTGCACGGGCTTCGAGAAACTGCCGAGATGGCCGCCCGCGGTCTTGCGCAGCACGATCAGGCTGCGCCCCGAGACGTTGTAGGT
The DNA here is from genome assembly GCF_017105025.1 of Paraburkholderia sp. Ac-20336. NCBI lineage: Bacteria > Pseudomonadati > Pseudomonadota > Betaproteobacteria > Burkholderiales > Burkholderiaceae > Paraburkholderia > Paraburkholderia sp. Ac-20336. The sequence continues at coordinate 35,107 of NZ_JAAGPS010000011.1, forward strand.
TCGCGCCGGCGGCCCGCGATGCGTCAGACGGAAAGGCTCATAGCCATCCCAGTGATAGATCATCGATACATACTTGTCCGCATCGTCCCAATCCCTCTCCAGCGCCCATACCGCAAACTCGAAGAAATAGCGCGGCAGATAATGCGGGTCCTTCATGTACTCGTCGCCGATTTCCGTTTGCCAGATACCGCGCGCGGGGCCGTTCTTCACGTACCGCTGATACAGCGCATCGAGATCGGAAACGGCGAGATAGTGCGTGTCGATATAGTCGACCCAGTCGAGCATCCGCTCGTTCAGTACCGGGCTGCGATACGCCAGCCATTGCTGGAAATTCGCGAGACCGCCCTGATCCGGCCAGCCGCCATAGACCACGTACGCGTGGTAATTGCGGATAATCCGCGCCGCCGGAATATGAATTCGCTCCACGTAGTCCTGCATCGCGCGCTCGTAGGGCTTCGAGCGCTTCTCATTCTTGCTGAAGTCCGGGCCGTGCCAGAACGTGGCCTGCGGCAGGCCGCCCGACAACTGGCCGGCAGCCTCGTTCCAGATCTGGAAATAACGCAGGTTATAAGGCGGCGCAGAGTACTTGCGGACCACCGCCTCGACATACTGTTTCCATGCGTCCACGTCGACGGGCGCCGAATTCGAATCGCCCGGCACGCTCGCATTCCATCGCGGCGTATAGCCGAGTATCAACAACGAGCCGATGCCGCTGCGTTCATTGCGAATCAGCACCGGCGGCAGGTCGCTATCGAACGCGGCGCCTGTCCTGTCGATGCGCATGGTTTCACCAGGCCGATCGGGCTGACCGGGGCCCACCGAACCGCGCCCCCAACTGATGCCCATCGCGCGCCACATTTCTATGTCGGCGGCCGAGCCGGCCCAGCCGTTGGTGCCGATCAGGTTCGTCATAAGACGGGCCTGCGCACGTTGGCGCTGGGCATCCTGTGTCAGTGCCAGAGCGGGCTGGGTCCGTGCCAACGGAACGACCGCTCCCGCCGCAAGCGCGGCAAATGTGCGCAGCGCCCGCCTTCGGCCTCGATGGACTTTGACGCGATTCATTTCCGTGCCCGTCCATATCAGTCAACTCGCCGACGCGCGCGGCGTCAGGTCGGGCAAGCGGTCGCCGGTGTGCTCGTAAAGTATTTCGAGCACTTTCTTCGCCGTGCGATCCCAACGAAATTCTCGGGCACGCAATTGCCCCGCCACGCGGTATTGCTGGCGCAGATCCGCGTCGCTCATCATCTGCGAGATCTTCGCCGCGATATCGTCCGCCGAGGTCGCTTCGCAGTACATCGCGGCATCACCGCACACTTCCGGTATCGACGTCCGTGCCGATGCGATGACGGGGCAACCGCAGTACATCGCTTCGAGAGGCGGAAGACCGAATCCCTCGTAGAGCGATGGGAAAATGAGGCAGCCGGCGTTCTCGTATAGCGACTTCAACTCGTTATCCGATACGAAGCCCGCCCACACGATCCGCTTCGAATCCACGGCATGTTCGGCGCCATCGCTGCTAAAGATGCGCGAATTCCGTCCCCCTACGATAACGAATTTGACCGTGGTCAGATGTTCGAGCTCCGCAATCGCATCGAGCACGCGCTGCAGGTTCTTGCGCGGATCGAGACTGCCGACGATCACGCAGTACGTGTCCCTGCCCAGTTCGAGACGTTCGAGCACGGCCGGGTCTGCTACGACGCGATCGAGATGGTCTGCACCGGGCGTCACCACTTTCACGCGCGAAGGATCGATCTTCAGGTGGTGGCAGATACGCGTCTTCGAGAACCGCGACACCGTGAGGATCATGGGACGCGTTCGCCGCAGAAACGCGAAACAGATCCGGTACCAGAGCCGGAATTTTCTCGAGAAGCCTTGCGGCACGTCATAGACCGCCATGTCATGCACCATGACGATCTGCCCGCGTTTGAAAAGCGGATTGGTATTGCACAAATTCAGCAGCGTGATTCCGCGCGCCGCGATGGGCAGCGTAATCTGCTCCCACAGCGTGCCGCGCAGCCACGGAAAGCGCCGCTGGTTATCGAGCAGCGCGCCTGGCGCGACGGCATTCTGCGGCACGAAAACTTCGAGTTCGTCGCCCGGCATCGCGTACATCTGCATCGCTCTCGTGAGTTCATACGCGACGCGTTGAACCCCCGTCATGGTCTGCGAAGTAAACTTTCCGTTGATTGCAAAGACCATCCGCTTCTCCGTTTAACGCGCTGTCGCACATGCAACTATTCCTGTGCCGGTTCAGTGCGCGGCTCGATGCGCCATGTCGGCGTCGCCGAAATCGCTCGCGTAATTCGTCTCGTAGTCGTAATTCTTCGTGCTGCGGCGCAACGGAATACCGTTGAAAACCGCGCCCGAAATACGCCCTTCCGCGCGCTCCATCTTCCTGACCGTGTCCTCGATTTCCTCCTCGCTTTGCATGCCCGAACGCAACACGAGCAACGACGCGCCCGCCTCGTTCGCAATGATCGAAGCATCGGTCACGGCAAGAAATGGCGGCGTGTCGACGATCACGAGATCGAACTGGGTCGACAGACGCTCCAGCATTTCCCTGAACCGCGGCTTCATCAGCAGCGCCGCCGGGTTCTCGGGGCGTACGCCGCACGACAGGAACGTCAATCCGTCGATACCGGTCGAGCGCAAGGCATTGCGCAGCGGTATCCGTTCCGACAGTACTTCGGAGAGCCCGCCGCGATTGCTCTCGTTGAATAGCGAGGCGAGATGGCCGCGCCGCATATCGGCATCGATCAGCACGACGCGCGAGCCGATTTCCGCGTGCAGAATCGCGAGATTCGCGGCAATGAAGCTCTTTCCCGCCGAGGGCGTCGGCCCGGTAATCATCACGATGTTGTTGCGCGCGTGCGCCAGATCGCGAGTCAGTGCGGTACGTACGCCTCGCAGCGCTTCGACCGAGGAATCGTGCGGAAAGCGCGCGGCGAGAATTCTGTTGTTGTGACCGGCGCTGAACTGGATCTCCTGCGCGCTTCTCTCCAGCGGCGGATCGGCGCGCCCGGCAGACGCCGGCAAGGACTTGTGCCCCACGCTGGCCGCATTGCGATCGATCAACAACTGCTGCTGGCTGAATAGAATCTCGCCGAACATCGGCACGCTCATGCGGCGCTCGACGAATCTCGGGTCGGTCACGCCCGTCATCACATGACGGCGCACGAAAACCAGCATGACGCCGGACACGATACCGAGTACCAGCCCGCCGCCGAGCACGAGTACCGGCTGCGGCATGACCGGGCGATGCGGGCTGATAGCCGGATCGAGAATATGCGCGCCGCCCGTCGTACTGGCGCGCCGAACCTGCAATTGCTGGGCCTTCTGAACCATGCCGAGATAAATCGTTTCCGCAACCTTCTGCGCGCGGATCAGATCGACGCTTTCGCGTTCGGACGCCGGCATGCCGTTGAAATGAGTATCGAACTTCCCTTTCGCGTCCTTCAATTGCGCCAGTTGCTCGTCGATGCTCTGCACCCAGCGGCTCTGCGGGGTAAAGCGCTCGAGCATTTGCGTGCGCTGCAATTGCAGTGTCGCGATCTGCTTGTCGAGATCGAGACCGCCTTGCAAATAAGCCTGGGCTTCGTTGGTCGGCTGCATCGACTGCGAACTGGAACGGAAGTTCTTCAGCGATTCCTCGGTTTTCTTCAGATCGGCGAGCAGGCGCGGCAATTCGCCGTTAATAAACGCGAGCGTTTTCGTATCGTTGAGTTGCCGGCTCGCAATCGCGGACGCGAGATATTGCTGCCCCAGGGCATTGGCAACGTCGGCGGCTTTTTCCGGACTCTGATCGCGGTACTGGATTTGCAGCAGCCCCGAGTCCTTGACCTTGTCGCCTACCTTGACGAGATTCAGGAAGCGTTTGGTTGCATCGAGTTCGTTCCAGCGGATCACCTCGAATTTCGTACCCGGCCGCGCATCGAGTTCCTTGATGAGCATCGACACGCCATTCGCTTTCGCTTCCGTGCCCACCGTACCCGTCAGCAGAATCTGGCCGGACGGACCGAGCAACTCGTAGGCGCCGTTCTGGAGTGCAATCAGCGTGAGCTTTTCTTCTTCGAGTTCATGCGGCACATCGAGTGCACCCACTTTCACGCGCTCGCCGCCCCAGGCAAACGATTTCAAGCCCAGCCACGGGGCCGCGGGCTCGCCCGGCGTCGCGAACTTCTCCGCGATATTGCCGAGTATCGGAATGCGATGCGGCGTCACCGAGACGTCGAAGCGGAATTGATCGATCACCGGCTGCACGACCGAGCGGCTCTCCATCACGGCCGCTTCCGTCACCGGCGACGGCGCGGGCGGCGGCAGCACGTCCTGATTCTGCAACGCGAGGCCGAGCGCGTTCGGCTCGGGCGGGTCTACCCGCACGACCACGTCGGCGGAATAGATCGGCTGTGCAATCAGCAGATACGTGACGGCCAGCGTGAGGACGACGACCGTCGTCACCACGATTTCCCAGATATGGTCACGCATCAGCGTGAGCATCGCGCCCGCACTGAGCTGCCTGCGCTCAGTGTCGATGGCGGGATAGAGCGAATTTTGCGGGTAGTAATCCACCGGTCTGATCCTTACAGGTTGATAAGCAGAACGATCAACGACACGCTCTGCGTCGTCACGTTGCAAATGACGCCGCTGCCGGCCGGAAAGGCCCTGAATTGGCTGGCGCACGGCGAAGCGACGTGCTGGGTCGGGTTAGGTCGGGGAACCGCACTCGGGACCTCTCGAGCGACGGAAGGCTACACAGCTATTGCGTTGTCCACTGCGGCATTGCCAATCGCGCTTCTCGGGAATTCGAAATACGAAGTCCCGATTCCCCCGAATCGCAATGGGCAACTTCTCTATGGATGTTGCGGTGAAGCATAGCCCGCAAAAAGAAGTACTCAATCGCCGGAGGCATAAATTCGGGTGTTATTGGCCGAATGTGCGGAGCGTTTTACATTTGCAGACGCTGTTGTTGCGATCTGCAATTGGTGTAACAGAGTTATACGATTCTCACGAAACATCGCGACAGAACGCGTGTTGCGCGCTTCGAGTGCGAGGCATCGGGCTTTGAACGGACTCATATCGCCTCATCCTTTACCACGCCGCGTATTTGACGATTTCGGCACAAAGTGAGGTACCGAAATCGCGCCAATTGAATGAGAAAAAACTTCACTGAGAGACAGGTAATAGAAAGCGTTCGAACGGAGTTCAAGGTAAGAATTTCCCAGATCATGACGATTACGCCAAAACACCCGCGCATGCCGGCCAAGTTCGTCTTGATCACCTCGATGCGCTAATCTCAATGCGTAGTTTTTCCCGTCTGGAGAATCCCGCGTGATGAAGCACATTGGTCTTTTCGTCTTCCAGAACTGTTCGGTGGCCAGTACCGGCGCGATAGGCGACGCGTTCCGGCTTGCCAACGAGTTCAAAAGATCCGCTGGTGAACAACCGGCCTATCGGCTCTCTGTACTGTCGGATGGCGGCGGTCTCGTGACCAGTTCTTCCGGCATTTCGATCTGGACCCAAGGACTCGATCGCTACTGCCTCGCCGATTTCCATGCATTCTTCGTGGCCTGCCGCGACGTCACCGAAGTGGCGGAATCGAATGACCGCTTTCTGTCGTGGATCTCATTGCAGGGCTCGATCGCATCGTTCGGCATGCAGCAAGGCGCAAACCTGGCCGTGATATGCAACGACCCGCTGCAATCCACGGTGCCGATCTATCTGTTCGACGACAGCGGCGACGCGTCGCGAGCGCCCAGCAACGTTACGCCGACCGATCTGGCGATCGCGCAGATAGAGCGCGATGTCAATTCGGATACGGCCCGAAAAATCGGCCGCATTCTGCAAACGGGCTACGCCGAAAAGAGCCGCACCGAAATCGACGATGCGAACATCACGACCACGACCGAGAAGATTCGCGAGTCGGCGCGCTGGATCAAGGAGAACTACAGCAAGGCGATCTCGGTTGCTCAGGCCGCGGAGTCGGTCGCGATGAGCAAGCGCAATTTTCAACGCCGCTTCAAATGCGAATTCGGGATGACCCCGCTCGAATACCTGCTGCGCACGCGCTTCGAAATCGTGCGCTCGATGTTGAAGAACACCGATTTGCCGGTCGACAAGATTGCGCGCCGGTGCGGCATGGGGGACGGCAATCGCCTCGGGCGGCTCTTCAAGGAGCGCTATGGCATGTCGCCGACGCAATTCCGCGCGCAACAGCAGATAGAAGCCGAGGAGCGCTGGCAGACGGCCGAGGAAAGTTGGGGCACCACGGCCGAGATGCTGCGGCAGGTTCCCGCCACTCTTTGATGCTTCGGGACGAGCGCTTCGCGACCCATATATTCATGGATAAGAACATGACGATCACCGAACCCACCGCGTTCGATGAAGAAGATACGGTGGACGCCACGCAGGACACGGCGTCCGAACACGGGGCTGTTGCCCTCTCTGACGCGGTATCTGGCGAGCAGACGAGGCAATATGAGGAACCGCTTCATCAGTACCGGCAAGCGCCTTCCAGAGTGAGAGCGATCAAGGAAGCCGCGAAATCATTGCTGCCGGACTCCATCTTCGTGAGTCTGCTGCATCACAAATGCATTGGCCGCTATCCGAATCTTCTTCATCCCGCCACGTTCAATGAGAAGATCCTGCAACGTAATCTGAAGCCCGATCCGCGTTACATCGATCTGGCCGATAAACTCAAGGTGCGGGAATATATTGCAGCAAAGATCGGCGAGCAGTATTTAATACCGCTTCTCGCCGCGCCGGAGGTGTTGACGCGCAAGGTCTTCGACTCGCTGCCGGATGCCTTCGTCATGAAGGCCAATCACGGCAGCAATTTCGTCGAAGTGGTGAGAGACAAATCGAAGACGTCTTTCGAGAAATTGCGGATGCTCGCCGAGCAATGGCTGGCGACCGACTTCTACCACATCGCGCGCGAGCGGCATTATCGGATGATCAAGCCGCGCGTCTTCTTCGAGCACCTGCTGCTCGACCAGCACGACCAGATTCCCGCCGATCTCAAGGTGCACTGCTTTGGCGGCCGTCCCGGTGGGCCGATCATCTATATCCTCGTGATAGCGGACCGGTTCGGCGACTGCCATGGCGACGTATACGACGCCGACTGGAATCATCTCGACATCGCCATCGGCCCCTATAAACGCAGCGCCGCACCCTCTGTGCCCCCGCGGAATCTGCAAGCGGTACTGGACGTCGCGGTGCGATTGGCCGAAGACTTCGACTATGTTCGCGTCGATCTATATGCACCGGATAACGAAATTTATTTCGGCGAATTGACGTTCACGCCGGGCGCGGGTGTATTACCCTTCACACCCGACAGCGTCGATTACGAGTGGGGCAAGCTGCTTGCGTGAACCGGCGGCTCAGGCAAGCGAAGCAGTCAAGCTCATTCACGGGAGCTTCGACTCCACCGCTGATTCCCGCTGCTTTCCGCCGATTCCCACTGCCAGTCAGACCGCTGAACCATCACGCCGGCATCATGCCGTTCTCCATCTTCGCGCCGTTGGCCTCGCGCGAAATCAGAGACGACAGCCATGCCCGCGCGGCTTCACGCCGACGAGCCGCCGTGCAGATCGCAGCGGTAAAAGTCGTGATGGATTGAAGGCTGCCCGGGAGTGCCCCGAGCACGTCGATACCGGCTACGTGAATCAACTCGCTCAACTGCTGAAATCCCAGCGCGACCTCTCCGCGCGCCACCAGCGCACCCACCGGCACGCCCGGCGGCGCCTTCACGAGACGCGGCGCAATACTCCCGGCAATGCCGAGGCGTTCGAGCAGCCAGAGCAGATGCGTGCCGCTCGGTCCCGTCGAATAACCGATGCTGCGTGCGCCGAGCATTGCCTCACGCAGCGCCGCTTCGGTGCCGATGTCCGGATGCGGCTCACCGGTGGCCACCGCGACCGCGACGCCCGAGCGCGCAAATGCGACCCGGCTCGCGGAATCGACATGACCGGCCAGCGCGAGCCGTTCGATCGCGTTCTCCGCCAGCACGACGATATCGAATACTTCGCCATCCTCTACACGACGCGCCGCGTCGACACCGCCAACCGATTCGATCGCCACCGGCTGTCCCGTGCGGCGCTCATACGATGCGGCGAGTTTGGCCAGAACCTGGCGCGTCGCCATCGACGAAATGCCTGTGATCGGCTCAAGCACGCTGTTCAATCCTTGTAGCGCAGTCCGGCCTGCTCGAGCGGCCCGCGCATGTTGTACATGTCGAGACCGAGCACGCCCGAGGCGAGCTTCGCCCGCTTATCGCTCTCGAGCGCTTCGCGCTCGGCCGCTTTTTCGAGTACCGCTGGCGCCGCCGCGGCGGGCACGACGACCACACCGTCGTCATCCGCGACGACGACATCGCCCGGCGTCACCAGTGCGCCCGCGCAGACGACCGGAATATTCACCGAGCCGAGCGTCGCCTTGACGGTGCCCTTCGCGGAAATCGCCTTGCTCCAGACCGGGAACTGCATCCCGGTCAATACGCTCACGTCGCGCACGCCGGCATCGATAATCAAGCCGCGCGCGCCACGCGCCTTGAAGCTCGTCGCGAGCAGATCGCCGAAATAGCCATCGGTGCAATCGGCGGTAACGCCTGCCACAACGACATCGCCGGGCCGGATCTGCTCGGCCGCGACGTGCAGCATCCAGTTGTCGCCCGGTTGCAGCAGCACCGTGACTGCCGTGCCGCTTGCCCGCGCGCCGACATAGATCGGGCGCATATAGGGCTTGAGCAGGCCCACGCGGCCCATGGCCTCATGCACGGTTGCCGAACCGAGCGCGCCGAGTTTTTCGGCCACGCCGGCATCCGCGCGCTCGATGTTGCGATAAACCACTCCGAGTTCATACATGATTACAGCCCCTTCGATTTGAGCAATACATCGAGGCGCGGATAAACACGCCGTGCATTTCCTTCATAGATCTTCTGGCGTTCCTGCGCATCGACATGCGCCGCTTCGATATAACGCTTCGTATCGTCGAAATAGTGGCCCGTCTCCGGATCGATGCCGCGCACCGCGCCGATCATCTCGCTCGCGAACAGGATGTTGTCGACGGGAATCACGCGCGTCAGCAGATCGATACCGGGTTGGTGATAGACGCAGGTGTCGAAGAAAATATTGTTGAGCAGATGGTCCTTCAACACAGGCTTTTTCAACTCCTGCGCGAGACCGCGAAAGCGTCCCCAGTGGTACGGCACTGCACCGCCGCCGTGCGGAATCACGAAGCGCAGCGTGGGGAAGTCGCGGAACAGGTCCGAGGTCAGGCATTGCATGAAGGCGGTCGTATCCGCATTCAGATAATGCGCGCCGGTCGTGTGGAAGCACGCATTGCAGCTCGTGCTCACGTGAACCATGGCGGGAATGTCGTACTCCACCATCTTCTCGTAGATCGGGTACCAGTAGCGATCCGACAGCGGCGGACTGGTCCAGTGACCGCCCGACGGATCGGGATTCAGATTGATCGCGACATTGCCGTACTGCTCGACGCATTTGACGAGTTCAGGAATGCTGGTGGCCGTATCCACGCCCGGACTTTGCGGCAGCATCGCAGCCGGCACGAAATGCCCGGGGAACAACTGGCTCACGCGATAGCACAGTTCGTTGCAGATCGCGGCCCATGTTGCCGAGATGGCGGCATCGCCAATGTGATGCGCCATAAAGCTCGCGCGCGGACTGAAGATCGTCAGATCGAGGCCGCGTTCGCGCATGAGCCTCAACTGATTGTTCTCGATCGACTCGCGCAGTTCGTCGTCGCTGATCTGCAACTCCGATACGTTGGGCATCGCCGACGAATTCGCAATGCCTGCGATCTGGCGGTTGCGCCACGTCTCCAATGCTTTCGGCGCAGTCGTGTAGTGGCCGTGAATGTCGATGATCACCGTAATTCCCCGGAAAATAAATTTAACCGGCGACGCGCGCGAAACTCGCGCGCCGCATGTTTCGTGCTGGCTAGTGCGCGGTATTCGGCTGAACCGCCGCTGCGCTGCCGCTCACGCGCTGGCTCACGAGAATAGCGATGGCAGCCAGTGTAGCGGGAACAGCGAGCATCGCCAGAATCGCGCCGAATTGCCAACCGAGACCGAGCAACGCGCCGCCGATCGCCGAACCGAAGATGCTGCCGAAGCGGCCCATGCCGAGCATCCAGCTCACGCCGGTCGCGCGTGCCACGGTCGGGTAGCGGCCCGGTGCGAATGCATTGAGGCCGGTTTGCGCGCCGCTCATACAAAAACCCGCGGCAAACACGAGTACCGCCAGCGACGAAGACAACGCACCGATATAGCCGAGTGCGAGCACGCACAGCGCACCACCGACATACGCCGCGCTGATCACCGGAGCGGGACGTGCGCGGTCCATGATCCAGCCGACCAGAATCGCTCCGATCGTGCCGCCGATCTGGAACATCGCCGTGATGTTCGCCGCGGTCGTGACGGACAGGCCTGCATCTTTCATCAGCGTCGGCAGCCAGCCGGTCAGCAGATAGATCACGAGCAGGCCCATGAAATACGTGACCCACAGCGCGATGGTCATCGAACCATAGCCTTGCGAGAACAGTACGCCGATCGGCTTGCGCGTCGGCAGCGGCGGTTCGTTGGAAACGAAAACTTCGTCACCGGCAAAGCGCGCGCCGCACACACGGCCGAGCACTGCACCGATGCGTTGCGACGGCGCGCCACGCACTGCGAGCAGACGGGCCGACTCGGGCAACAGCCAGACCTGGAGCGGAATCAGCACGAGCGGCAACGCGCCGCCGAAGATCAGTACCGAGCGCCAGCCGTGAACCGGAATCAGCCAGCCGGCCGCGAAGCCGATCAAAGCCGAGCCGAGATTGAAGCCCGTGAACATCACCGTAATCAGCAAGGCGCGCTTGCGCTGCGGTGCATATTCGGACAGCAGCGTGGTCGAGTTCGGCATCGCGGCGCCAAGACCGATACCGGTCAGCACGCGCAGCGTCGCCATCGCCATCGGCGTTTGCGTGAATGCCGTGGCAATCGTGAATACGCCGAACAGAAACACCGAGGTAATCAGCACCCACTTGCGGCCGATGCGATCCGAAGCCGGACCCGCGGCCAATGCACCGATCACGAGACCGATCGGCGCCGCGCTCATCACGAGCCCGAAGGCGGGACGCGAAATCGCCCAGTCGTGAATGATCGACGGCGCGACGAAACCCATGATCGCGACGTCCATGCCGTCGGCCGTCACGACCAGAAAGCACAGCACTACCAGCAGCCACTGGTAGGCGGAAATCGGCCGTTCGTCGATGAACGCCTTGATATCGATTCTTTTACCGCTCGTGGTACTCGTCATTTGAATTCTCCTGTCTCCTTCATGGGTCTTGTCGCACGGCACGAAGCACATGGCTTCGTGCTGTTCGCCGATCCCGCAAGCGTCATGTCGATGTGTTCCTGAATGTCTTGCCCGGGTCATTGGCGTGAAGGTAGCGTTTGGCCGCTCGGGTTCCAAAGCGCGGGTTAACCATATGGCTGTGGTGAATATCCGCGTTTTTTCTATTCCGCATGGCCTGCGCAAAACCGGGTGAATTCACACGAAGCCCCGCTGGATAAGCGCTAAACGCAAATACACAGCCCCTGAAAGTGAGCCTTTTCCGCACCGGCTTCAGAGCACACGCATAAACAGAACAGATGACACGGGAACGAAGTCGCATAGAACGGTCACTTAAGCCGCTAACGGCGCCGCTTTTCCCGTTCTTCACGATTGCGTCTGGGTTGCGCCTTGAATCAGGCATCCAAAACAAAAAGCGGAACGACCGTGACAACGGTCATTCCGCTTCGCAAGCGAGCCGGCCTCGCAAGGCCGGCCATCTAATCGACGCCTACAGGTACGGCTTAAGGTGCGGCAACGCCCTGCGTTTTCGCCGTATAAGGCGTGTAGAAGCTTGAGCCGGCCCACGCACGCGAGGCCGCCGTATAGAGCGGCGCGCCTTGCGCATAGTTCGCGCCGTCGTGCCAGTCGCCCGAACCGGTATATTTCGCAACCGCCGGATACGGATAGACCGGACGCGAAGCCGTGACGTTGTTCGACGCATCGGTCTGATACGTCATCACGGCATCCGGCGCCTTCGCCTGCTCGGCCCAATCCGTGATCTTCGATACGAGGTCGATGTTCGGGAAGCCTTCGCCACCGCCGCAATGCGCCACGCCCGGCACCAGATAGAGTCGCGCGAACTGGCTCACGTTCGAATCGCCCATCGTCTTCTGCATGGCTTCGTAGTACTGGATCGTGAAGAGCGGCGAGATGTGCTGATCCGCCCAGCCGTGCCACAGAATCAGCTTGCCGCCGGCGGCCTGGAATGCGGAGAGGTTCGGGTTCGTCGCGTCGATGAACGGATGGTTCGCCTGCAGATAGGTCGGGTAGAAGCTCGCATCCTGATAGCCGAAGGTGTCGATGGTCGGCATTGTCGGCGAACCGGTGAAGATCAGGTTGTACGCGCCCGTCACGATCGAATAGCTGAACAACTGCTTGACGGACACGGCCGGATCGGTCGAATTCGAATTCGGCACTTCGACGCCGATCCAGTTCGCTTCCGAACCATACTGCGGCGAACCCGCCAGCATGTACTCGCCGGTCGTCGCATCGGTCGGACCATTGAGGATGTTCTTCGCCGTCGTGACTTCCGCCGCGGTCAGGCAGTTGCTCGTGCTGGTCGCGCCGTTGGCGCATTGGATCGTCGCCGGATCGAAATGACAGGTACGCGGATCGGCAATCAGACCGTCGGCCGCGCCGCTGCCGCCTCCGCACGCGGCGATAACGGCCTTGTGCAGTACTTGCGCCTTATCGGCATAGAGCACCGCGTTGCCCGTGCTCGTGCCCGTCGTGCTCTGCGACTTCACGCTCCAGCCGTGATACAGCGAGTTCTGGATCTGGAAATGAGCGGCCGGCGCGCCCGCCACGATGCCGTTGTAGTCGGCCGGATAACGTTGCGCGGCCATCAGTGCCTCGCGGCCGCCGTCGGAGCAGCCGATGAAGTACGAGTACTTCTGCGCCTGTCCGTAATAAGCCTTGATCAGCTTCTTCGCCGTAAGCGTCGTGATGTGCTGGCCGCGATAGGCGAAATCGGCCTGCTTTTGCGGGTCCGTCGTCCAGGTCTGATCCTGGCCCGTGTGGCCCATGTCGGTCGCCGCCGTTACGAAACCGCCCTGCTGCACGAGCGGGCACGTATAGCTGAAGCTGAACGAACTTTGCTGCGTCGGGTCGCTGAGATTGCCGCACAAACCACCGCAGCCGAGTTCCGCGAAACGCTGCGTCCAGGTGCCGACCGGCAGCGCGACCTCGAACGTGTTCGACGGGGCGAGCGTGCCCTTCACCGTGCAGAACGCGACCGTCGCTCCATTGATCGTGGCATTGGTTACGCTCGCCGAGGTAATCGAACTGCCCGCGCCGCCGATGTCGGTGATATCGACCGAAGCGAGCTTCGAACAATCGACGCTCGGCGTCACGACCGACAGCGGCGTGTATGTGCTGATACTGCCACCGCTGCCACTACCGCCTCCGCATGCGGCGACAATCGCGGCCGTCGCGCAAACGCTCAATAAAGTCAGCAGTGAAACCGCATGCGCCTTGATGCTCGCGAATGGATTGAGAGAGTGCAGTGTTCTCATACGTGTTCTCCCGCGTTGTTTGCTCTGGCGAGTATTGGAACCGGATGTGCAGGCGCAGAGCGCATTACGCGTCCACGCTGGGTTACGCATTGCTTCACGTTCATGGATTCATCTCTCCTCTTTGAGTACTTCGGTTCTCAGAAACGTCTCAATCCTTCTGCCGCCGCGAAGTTGCGGTAGAGACACGCCGGCCGGATTTGGACGCGACGTTAGCCAGAGCGGGAATCACCGGAAATCACGGGTTAACCACAGGGATTGGCGATGTGCGTGAACGATTCGCATGCGGGCAAACACGTCGCGATGGCGCTCGATATCGCGCACAAGCCCGCTGCATAAGGACTCGTTCAGGGTGGCAGGCGCCGGATCAGATGGCATCCGGTGCAGCGCGCGACAACCCGCCATAATTTTTTTAGATGCCAAAAGAAAGAGATTGAAATGCGCTCAAGCGGGGCCGCGATCGACAACCGTCGCCACGCTGTAGCGTGGCACCAACGCTATTTGAAATCGCGTTGCGAAATAGCGTGAAGAGCTTTCTCTTTTATTTATCGCGCCGCCTTCGAGATCTTTCATCGTTTTACAAATTCCCACTTCGGCACTTACGCAAAACAAGCATCGCTTGTATTGCACACGGGTACAAAACTTTTATTTTTCAAAGAACTACGGCGTAGACGAAGAAATCTCGCCACACACCTGCAATCCCGTCAGTTCGCGTAAACCCCGGAATTTTCGACGGCAACGCGCTCGATCGAATGCGTTCTTCAGCCCTTTCGCACCACTTCCTCAGGAACATCGTGCCGACTATATTGAGCCCCGTTCGGTGGACTTCGGATTGACTTCTCATCCATCGACGCTCACCAGATACGACACCACCTACATCTGCATGACTAAATAAAACAGGAGATCATTTCGATGAACAGGACAAAAATCGCGCTCGCCATTCTTGCGAGCATCTTGATGTCGGCGACAGCACATGCCCAGAGCAGCGTCACGCTCTTCGGTCTTATCGATACCGGTGTTACGTATGTGAGCAACCAGTCGGGCAGCCACAATATCAAGATGGACGACGGCGTCAACGGCCCTAACCTGTGGGGTATGAGAGGCGTGGAAGATCTCGGTGGCGGCACCAAGGCCATCTTCGAACTTGTCAACCAGTTCCAGGTGAACAATGGCCAATTCATGCCCAATGCGAGCCTGTTCAGCCGCACGTCGCTGGTGGGGCTCGTCAACGAGCGCACCGGCAAGCTCACGCTCGGCAACCAGTACGACTTCATGACGGACGCGCTCTATTTCGGCGGCAACGATCCCGCCGAAATTTCTGGGCACTTCTACGCATTCCGCGCCGGCCCGTTCCAGAAGCTCGCCCTGCCGCAAAACCCGACTGGCGCATTCGACTGGGACCGCATGGCCGGCGAGCGTATTGCCAACTCGGTCAAGTACGTGACGCCGGTATTCGACGGATTCAGCGCAGGCGTAATGTATGGCTTCGGCAATGTAGCGGGCTCGGTCGGCGCGGGAAATTCGACGAGTTTCGCGCTTAACTACGCGGCGAACTCATTCGGCGCGAATGCCGCATACACGAATATCAAGTACTACACCGCGGGTTCGCCGCAAGTGAGCGTGCGCAACTGGGGGATCGGCGCGCACTACCGGTTCGGCTCGTGGTTCACCAACGCGCTTTTCACGACCGTACGCAATTCCGCGAACGGCGGCTCGGTCTACGAAGGTTCCGTGGGCGCGCAGTACCGGATCACGCCGGCACTCGCGACCGGTGCTTCGTATATGTATATGAAAGGCAATTCGGTCGTCGACAATAACCACGCTCACCAGGTCGCGGCAATCGTCGATTATTCGCTGTCGAAGCGCACGAGCGTTTACGTGCTCGGCCTCTATCAGCGCGCCAGCTCCGGGGGTTTCGCGCAGATCAACGGCATGAACAGTGCGGATGGCGCGTCGAGCGGGCAAACTCAGGCTGTCGCGCGAGTAGGCTTGCATACGCGGTTCTAAAGCCGCGTAAAACCGCGCTTAGGCTGGGCGTGTTCGTTTGTGGAGCATCTAGTCGGTATGCGGACGGTGAACGGGAACGGCGAATGGAGATGTATCGCCGTCTTCCTTGGCTGCGAACTTGAATCGACTAATTGGATGCCAGGATTTTTTTAATCCAATTCCCGACATTCCCATCAATTCGCTCGTATATTCCGCCGTAGCCGCATTGCAAATTCGAATCGGTATCTGATCGATCTGCGATGCCGGCCAAAAAGATGCCATTGCCACTCATGATGTAGAGCGGACCACCACTGTCCCCTGGACACTGATCTCCCGGAAGAGCGGCCGAAACTGGGCCCGCGACAAATTCAAAGCCACTGTTGCATCCATACTTCCTGGAATCCTGCGCGGAACAACTCGTACTTATGATGGCGACACTTGCGTAACCGCGTTGACCGTCCATTGCTGCACCGCCGTTGCCAAGATCGCGATTTCCGTATCCAACTGCGATGCCAGCCTTTGCCTTGTCGAGTTCGGCGGTTGTTGAAAATATGGTTGGCGAATTCGAATCGTAGATGTCCTGTGCCGTTTCCACCACGGCAATATCCGGCCCATTGCTATCACCGCATTCTGACATTTTGTTGACGCTCACTATGTTGGTAAAACTCATGTCCCTCCCCAACGCAACGCCAACACCGACCTTTTTCATATTGTGCAGACATACGCAGTGGCGTGCAGTCAGTATCTTTTTCTTTCCGATTGCCACGCCAGAACAAAATCCGTTCTGAGCATCCTGGATAAAAACGACGTTGGGATAATGAGTTGTGGCATTGTAGGACCGGCCTGGTGTGTTTGATGCGGGTGGTCCACCTGGTATGCGTGGCGGCAAACCCGATCCCGCTGTTCCACGAGGCGTATCCGGGCCGTCCGATGTGCCGGAAAGGATTTTTTCGGGATCGCCTAGTGCGGCCTGGTGGACGATCAATGACAAAGCATTGCGGTATCGTGAGTCAGTGTCGAGATTTGTCACCGTCAGTGTTTTTATTTTGTTCAGTATATTTTGAGGCTTGGCGTCGCTCTTTTGCTTTGCATTTAGCGCTCCAATGCTGGCACGAAGCATCGCGCTATATTCCGGCGTATTTTCGTCGAATAAATTCCCGGATATTGCGAGGGCATGCGTGGCAATAGCGCTGTTGGACCCGGTGTTGCCTGTTTCGCCGGGCGCTTGTGCTGAGGCGGTGGAAGACAGGAGTGAAAACAATAGCAATCCAGGATATATTATTCGACATGAAACTTTATCCATTTCAATATACCCCTGAATCATTATATTCAATCGATTCAAATGATGCCTGGCGATGCCTCTGATGTCTGCACTAGTATTGCGTCAAGGGCATGTGAGGGTTTGCTGAGCCGGCAATGTCTCTACGGTACTCTGCAGAGCGGAAGCCGAAGCTGCTGTATAGGCACTTTGTACATTATATTGTGCCGATTCGAGACTGGATTTGTCTGCAGGAATTTTGCTCGCGTTTGTAGGGTTGTTTTTGTCGGACTGAAGGGTGGCACAGGCAGTCTGGTAAGAGCCGACTGCCGCATAATATTTGCCGATGTTGCTTTGAAGAGTTGAATCGTTTTGCTTTTGAGCCAGCTGGCCCTGCGGAAGAACCGCGTTGCCTAGCGCCGTAGTAATGCCGCTAGTCGATGACGTCGACGCAAAAGAGAGTGCAAGCGCTTGCAGGAAAACATTGGGATCACCTAATTCGTGAACCGTTGCGGTTATATTGATCGGCCTGAAGGGTCCGCCTATTGAAACGCCGTCATTATTCTTATATTGGACTCCCGCCGGCACTTTCTCGATCGGGACCAGAGTCCAGGCCGTTTGCGTATTATTGGATACATCGGAAATGGAAATTGTTTTTCCTGGATTTATATTATAAATCAGCATCCCCACGGTCGATGCTTTATAGTAATCCGTTGCCGTCGATGGCGTCGGGTTGATAAAATTTATCGTTATACTGATCTGTTTACTCCTCCCCTCTTCGAAAACTCCCCCTAGCAAAGAGTGAGGGTAGTAAATTGCTGCAATCTGCGGTTTCACCACAAAATAATTTGCCGTTGCGTCTGCTGCGCTGCTTTGCAATTCTATTTCGGCGTAAAACGACGGCACGGTGAGAGGCAGCGTGCCATCCGGCGGATTAAATAATCCCTGGTTCTTCGACAGCGAAGTGATTAGACCAGGGCTATTGGTACAGGAGGCGCCGAGAGAGCTTTTGAAATCCGGGTCCGTGCACCAGTCTGTTCCTTGAGTAGCACTCGGCTTCGCCAGTGCGATTACGTAACAAAATGGCGCTTGGGGCTGATAGGTTTTTTTGGCCGGATCCCAAAGCGCACTTTGATAGAAGGTCGCGCTATTCGAACTCACCTGATACCCCGCCTTATCTGCAGCGGCTGCGGCAGTTAGCGAGGAAGCAATGGCGCCGACCGCCGCGCCGATCAAGTCGCCCCCCAGCAGATTTTCTCCCGCTACGGCGAGCGCACCTGCGTTCACATTGAGAGACGGGCAGCGCGATTCCGGCCAAACGTAAAGCGTCGGCGGGTCAGAGACTGATGCGGCATGAGGCAGTAACGAGCATCCCATTGTGGGCAGGCAGATGACGACCGCGAGCCTCGCCCCCATACGGCGCCATAGATTGACTCTATCCGCAGTCGCGTTATCCATGATTTACCTTTTTCTGTTTGGAGCATGAACTTACAACTGCGGCGAATGCCGTCGACCAGCCAGGTGCTTTCTAGAAAATAGGAAGTGTGTCCTGGTTGGTCAAGCTGTTTGATGCCGCTGCCTGTAGCCTCTGCCAATCGCCAATGGGTTGGCCGCTTGTTGGGCAAATGTCTCTTCGTGGCCGGTAGTATGCGTTTACGCAGATTGTCCGAAAGCTGCTGGAGGTATTCCAACGTCCACTCCGGGGAATGCTCTACGGTCTGGTGCTGTCGGCCACAACCGACCGTATACAGCAGACGTGTCGCGGCCATTCGAGTGGCGCCTTCCTCGTTTACATCGTTCGATCGGGAGCTCAGTTGTTCAACAATTTCTAAAGCCGCGGCTGGCGATCCACGCTTACTAGCGCCGATACGCCAGTTCGAGCGTCGCCTTTCGGCCAGCGCGGACACTCTGCCGGAGGCTAAAGACTTTTTGAGCAATACGTTGGGCGATCATTTCCCGATGCTGTTGGCAATCGCACGAAATGCTTGCATGTCCTGCTCGGACAAGCTTTGCTTTAAGGGGGCTACTCTCTTTACCTCTGGGACGTGCTCATAAATGTAATGATAGACAACCCCGCCATTGCCGTGAGGGTCTTGCCAAATTTCGAATGAGCCTTCCCGGCCGCCCGCATATTTCACGTCGAGAGAGATCGACGGTGGAGGCGGCGTTTCCATTAGCCCCTTCCAACCAGTACGGTGCGCGTCTATCCAGTGTGACAAAGCGAGAATTTGCTCTCGCTCCAGGGATACAGACTGCCCGTGGAGATAGCCGGTTGCCGACACGATCGGCGGCGTATCGATATTCTCCGTGCAGCTCGCGCTGGCCAGAATCAATGGCGCGGCAATCAAAAGGTGAAGACAAAAGAGCAAAGGACCTTTTGTTTTTTTGCCTCGCGCATACTCGGTATCAGAGAGCCCTTGGTGCTTGATGAAAGTGATCAAAGCAAACTCCTCAAATATGTCGAAGCAAAAGCAGCCACACTGCGGAATTTGTCCGAAGCCGACCACCTGGAGCGTGCGGGTCCGTCAAACGTCCACGCCGTTGCAGTTGCGCATGGTCCCCGCCCCAAGTTGCCGCTGAGGTTTAAATAGATCATACAATCGAATGGTCGCTGCACCTCAGAAGCAGATATGGCGACTCGATGGGACTGAACGGCGGCAACGGGTCGGAAAACCCATTCATCCACGACATAGCCGACACTCATCGGCACCGGGTTACAAAACTCAGCAAAACAACCTGCTGCAGCCGCAGGCAACCAGAACAGCGAACGTCCGCTCAGGCCGAATCCCACCCACCACCGAGCCTCCCGAACCCACCTTTGCCATGAACGGCAAATGGCCGCACATGTCACGTTTCCATCGCGCAGACTGTCTATCCTCCACTCAAGCTACCGCCGGATTACCTGCAATAGCCCGACTCCACCAGCGTGGATGCTGCTTATCTAACTTTGAGGAGATTGTCATGATGCAAATGCTCATAGTCAGAGATGTGCGGTTAGAGGGCTCGAAGCCCAAGGGTAATGAGGTTCTCGAGGTCGACGCTAGCACGCCTATCAGCTGGCCAATCGCCTGGATACTCAGCAGGGCAAAATTTTATAACTCGCAGTATGTATGGTTGAAGATCCTGGCTCATGGCTATGAGACGCCCGGGCTGCCTCTGGCGACAGGATTCTCTACGCGAACGGAATCAATGCAAGGCAACAGTCAGGGAGGCTATGGTATCCAGTTCTGCAATGAGGGATTGAATCTGCATACCATCCACAAGTTCAGAGTGCTTTTTGAATGGCTCGACTGGACGGATCTTTACTCCTGCGGGACGGCCTTCATCACGCCTGGCCACGAAGGCCGCTACGGCGACGGCAATACATTTTGCTCGAGGCTAGCCCAGACACTCGGCTCACCTGTTCGAGCATCAACTGCGGCTCAGCATTACGACCCCAAAGGAATGGACTTCGGCGCCTGGGAAGGAACCGTTCTGACATATGGGCCCAAAGGTAATGTTATAAATCTTGAGTACAATCCGAAGACTTGAATAACGGGTGCAGGATCTACTCGGCCATGGAAGTCACCCGCTCTGAAGCCGCGCATGAATACGCCAGCTTCGAGTGTCATGGCCTTGTAGCGCATGCGCCCTTTGGCACTGTCGTCGCGCCAGCAAAGCCTCACGTCGTGCTCATCGAACACGATAAGACACTGGCTGGAGATAGCGACACGGTGCTGTAGTGCGAGAGGTATACGAGCGCAGCCTCAGGTCCGGCAAAGCAGCGCTTGGCATGGACGCCCCGCCCCACTCGCCGGCTCGCAGCACTGAATAGATGCCTTTACAGACGACGGCAAGCGAGTTGCCATCTATACTTCATGGCACGAGCGGAACATGACAGATAGACCGATCAATCGACGCGCTTCTCATAGATCTCGTACTCGACGCCATTCGTTACCTCCGTACCGGGCTCCGCCGGATACACCGTGCCAAACAGGTAGTCCAGCGCCGAGCTGACCGACTTATTGCCAGCGAGCCGCTCGTAGACAAACATGCCATAGTTCGGCTCCAGCACGACGAACACGTCTCTCGGGTGCCAATGGATAGCGGCGGCGTGCCCGGAGTTGTCTCCGGCTTTCCGCATGCCGAACCCGACTATCATCGCACGGCCGCTCGAGAAGTCCGTCGGTGCCGGGGCCGTCACCGCGTCGATCGCCGCTGACAGCGAAGCGTACTGCGTTTTCGGGCTCGACTGCAGCAGCGCGATGCCGCCGAACGTCCTCTTCTTCGGGAATTTCGCGTCCATATGTCCCGTGAAGAGTGCGAAGCTGTTCTGGTCGATGTCCTGGCGACGCGGCGCAGTTGCTCTTACCGGCGCCTGTAGTGACCTGTATTTATCCTCGACCTTCGGATAAAGTCCGCCGATCTGACGCACGGAGAGCTCCGTGGGCGTGTTTTGCAGTTGCGGAAAGATCCGCTTCAGCTTGTCGCCGTAGTCGATCCCCACGACATGCGCCTCACCGAGCTGCAGGTTGCGGTTGTAGTCGTCAACCAGTTGCGAGTTCACTTCCTGCAGGAACCTCTTCGCTCTGAGGTACTTGTCGTAAGCCTGATCGTAGTCGGCCTGGTTGCGATCAATCAGCGCATTGTTGGCTTCAAGATTGCGGTCGCTGATCGCGTTGAAGCTGGCCCAGGCATACCCCTGCCGCTTGGCCTGCTCCTGCATCCGCGTGTAGTAGTCGTAGCCTTCCTCGGCATTACGCTGCGGGTTGGCGCCGAAGCACGGCCGCCCGTTCTGCAGCACACGCCGGATCCAGTCCAGGCAGACGCCGTGGCAGTAGCCGGTGTCGGGCGAGTAGCCTTCGACCGGCAATGCACTGGCGTGCGCGAGCCGTTCCGGATCGGCCATATTGAAGTTCTCGAGCTTGCCACGGCCGAGGGTCGTGAGCTCCGAGATGATTGTTTCACGGTCGGGCATGGTCGGAGTTCCTGAGGAGAGGGCCTTTCACGAAAGTCAGTGGGATCTGCAGGTACATGAAATTCGATTTCATGTGGTTTCTTCCACAACGGCTCAACAAGGAGACTGACCTGCTTTACGTAACGAGATGCGGCTCTTCGGTGATGCCCGGAACGCACTCCTGATAAGTTCATTCAATCCCGAACGGCCAGCCTTCCGAAGGTTAATTTGCAAAGACGAAAAAGCAAGGTCGACGGCGGTGGGGTTTTCAGTGAGCTAAATGACGTGTGTTGTGTGGGATATCGCGCAGACAAATACATCCTCAGCAGCAGGGCCCAACATGGTCCGTGCATGAGGAGCATGCATGTTTGATGCGGAGCAGTCGCGCGAATGAACGTGTGACAGCGAGGGCGAACGACTGCAACCGGCTTTTCGGAAGTATCAGCGTGGCTGCCGCGAACCCCGCCGACACGCCACACCACGCGCCCAGGGAAACCACCAAGCGCCCACCACTCAACTTTGCATACAATGTATCCGCCTGATTCGTGAATCCCCTCACTATGGTCATAAAAGACGGTGTTTTGCATACAACGTACGCCGCACCGGCCCGCTCACCGGACGACGTCTACCTCACGATCAAACAGTCTCTCGCCGAAAACCGCTACGGCGCGGGTCAATACCTGCGCGAAGAACAACTGGCAAAAAGCCTTGGCGTGAGCCGCACGCCGGTGCGCGAAGCACTGCGCCGCCTCGGCGCCGAAGGTTGGGTCGAGATTCGCCCGAACTATGGCGTGCGGGTCAAAGCGTGGTCCTTGCAGGACGCGCGCGAAATATTCGAAGCGCGTCTTCTGATCGAACCGTTCCTCGCCGGGCGTGCCGCATTGAAAATCGGCGCCGCCGAAATCGAACGGCTCGGCACGCTCGCCGAACAGATGTCCGCCATCACGCGGCGCACGTCCACACCCGAAACGACCGAAGCATGGTTCGCCGCCAACGGCGAATTCCATTCGATCATCACCTCGGCCGCCGGCAACTCGCGGCTCGAGCGATCGTTGACGTCGATGAAGGAAACGCCGCTCATCAAGTGGACGTTCGACTCTTACGACGACGAACACCGAGCGAATAGCGCACGCCAGCATGTCGAAATCGTTCAGGCACTCGAGAACCGCCATGCCGCCTGGGCCGAAGCGATCACCCGCTGTCATATTCTGGCCGCCGAAAAAGCGGTGCTCGACCGTTATCAACGGGAACACCCTTTGCCGTAGTCCGTTGCCGCAACACGAATAGCCGTCGAATAACGACGCAGGAGACGTGAAATGCCGAGCACAGTGAATGCGGGTCCGAGACTGGACCGATTGCCCATCTCCGGTTTTCATCGGCGCATTCTCTGGCTGATCGGCGGCGGCATGTTTCTCGATTCGTTCGATATCTACCTGGCCGGCGGCGTGCTCGGTGCGCTGGCAAAAAGCGGCTGGTCGACGATGCAACTGAATGCGGCATTTCTCTCGTCGACCTTCGTCGGCATGCTATTGGGTGCGTTCACCGCCGGTTTGCTCGGCGACGCAAAAGGCCGCAAGTTCACCTATCAATTCAATCTCGCGATCTTCGGTCTTGCCTCGATCGCCGGCGCGCTCGCACCGAACATGATGTGGCTGATCGTCTGCCGCTTTTTCATGGGCCTCGGGCTCGGTGCGGAGATCGTCGTCGGTTATGGTTCGGTCGGCGAGTTCATTCCCCCCGCCGTGCGCGGCAAGTGGTCCGCGTATCTCTCGCTGATTACGAACTCGGCGCTGTTCTTCTCGACGTTCATCGGCTATCTGATCATTCCGACGATCGGCTGGCGCGCGATGTTTGCTCTCGTCGGCGCGGGCGCGCTCGTTGTGTGGGTGATCCGCAAGAAGATGCCCGAGTCACCGCGCTGGCTCGAATCCCAAGGCCGCGACGCGGAAGCCGAGGCGATTCTTCGCGCGGCGGAGGCGGAATCGTCGCGAGGCGAGGCACTGCCTCCCATCGCGCCATCGCTCGAAGCGCTCGGCGCGCCGCCACGTTCCACAACACTTTTCGACCTGTTCAAAGCCGCACAGATTCGCCGCACGCTACTCGCGATCTGCGTGCAGATCGGCGTGAATGTGGTGATCTACGGCTTTATCGTCTGGGTGCCGACATTCCTGATCAAACAGGGGCTCGGCATGGCTTCGTCGCTCGGCTATACCACGCTGATGTCGCTCGGCGGCCCCACCGGCGCCTTCCTCGGCGTGCTGGTTGCCGACAGAATCGGCCGTAAAAACGGGCTCATTGCCGTGGCGCTGATCGCCGCGCTGGTGGGCTGGCTCTATGGACATTCGACGAGCGTCGCGACGGCCACCGTGCTCGGCTTTCTGCTTTTCACGCTCACGTATCTGCTGGTCGCGCTCGGTATTGCCACGTATATTCCCGAGCTTTTCGCCACGGAGAACCGCATGCGCGCGAACGGTATCGCCGGTTGCGCGGGGCGCATCGCCGGTATTCTCGCGCCGCAGTTCGTGGTCGTCCTGTATGCGACGGGCGGCGTCAAGGACGTGCTCTCGGTCATCGTCGGCGTGCTCGTCGTCATGGCTGCGGTGCTCGCGCTCTTCGGTATCGAAACGAACCGGCGCTCGCTCGAAGACATCGCGCCACCGCCCACCCTCGATACCGATGCCGAGCTCGCCGGCGCAGCGGTCGCCCCCGAGTCACGTCATTGACTCGGATCATTGAATCGACACATCACGGACACTCATCGTCATCAACGGAACCAGCATGAACGCACAGAGCAAACGTCAACAACTGAAGAGCCGTCTTGCACAACCGGAAATCGTCACCGCGCCCGGCATCTTCGATCTGATCTCCGCGAAAATGGCGGACTCGATGGACTTCGACTGCCTGTACATGACGGGCTTCGGCACCGTCGCGTCCTATCTCGGCGTGCCCGACGCGGGTCTCGCCACTTACACGGACATGGTCGATCGCGTCACCGCGTTTTGCGGCGCAACCGGCACGCCGCTGATCTGCGACGGCGACACCGGTTACGGCGGTCTGCTCAACGTCGCACACACGGTACGCGGCTACGAACGCGCCGGCGCCGCAGGCATTCAACTCGAAGACCAGGAGTTTCCGAAGAAATGCGGACACACGCCGGGCCGCAAGGTGATTGCGCTCGACGACATGGTGAAGAAGATCAAGGTTGCAGCCGAAACACGCGAGGACGCGAACTTCCAGATCGTCGCGCGCACCGACGCACGCACCTCGCTCGGACTCGACGAAGCATTGAGGCGCGGCGAAGCGTTCGCGAAAGCCGGCGCCGACGTGCTGTTCATCGAATCGCCGGAAACCGTCGAGGAACTGGAGACGATCGCGCGCACGTTCGACACGCCGCTGCTCGTCAACATCGTCGAAGGCGGACGCACGCCGCAACTGACACCCGCCGAATTGCAGAAGCTCGGCTTTTCGATTGCGATCTATCCGGCATCGGGATTTCTTGCCGCCGCGCAGGCACTGCGGGACGTCTACGGCCAGATCAAGGCACTCAAGGGCACCGTGCAGGCACAGAACAGCATGTATCCGTTCTCGCAGATGTGCGAGCTGATGGGCTTTCCCGCGATCTGGCAATTCGATCGTGAGCATGCCGAATAAATATACACAGAGATGTGCTAGCAACCACGGCTCATTGCCGTTGCCGATAGCCGGCACTAACAATCGCTGACAAAAATTCACGCTCCTCATTTCCGCGGATCGCGTAGCATAGCGAAGGCATGTCCTGCGAGCGCCACGCGCTCGCATTTGTCATTCAACTGTGGAGATTCTGGAAATGAGTATTTTTGGCGACATCGTGCATAAGCTGTTCGGCAAGGCCAAGCCGGACCAACCTGCCCCCGCCGCGGAACCGACACCGGACCCGGCTGCCGCGCAAGCCGCCGCGCCTGACACCCCCGCACCGCTCGCCGACGTCGACGTGGCCGCCGTGATGGATCAGCTCGTCAGCGAAAGCGGACAGACGCTGAACTGGCGCACCTCGATTGTCGACACGATGAAAGCGCTCGGCATCGACAGCAGCCTCGACCACCGCAAGCAGCTGGCTCAGGAACTGAAGTACAGCGGTGATATGAACGACTCGGCCAGCATGAACATCTGGCTGCACAAGCAGGTCATGCAGGCGCTCGCGGCCAACGGCGGCAAGCTGCCGGCCGATCTGGCAAGTTAAACGCCCGTCATTCGGGCGCGATTGCCCGGCGCACACGATGGCTCGGGCAAGATGAAACGCGGCCGCTCATGAAGCCTGCACGAAGCCATGCATCAAGCCTCGCGCAAGAACCTCTGAGCGGTCGCGCCACTCCCCTACCCTGCGTACTGAACGAGGGTATCCCAACCTGCCGCGACTGAGAACGGCCCGATATCTCACCCGGCTATTGCGCCGCGGTCAGCTTGAGCCCGGGCTTCAGTGGCTGGGTCATTTCCTGCGGACCTTTGCGTTCGTCCGACACCTGTTCAATACCTTTTCTCGTCACTTCTTCGAGAAAGGTCAGGCGAGCCCGGTAATAATCGGCGCGCAATTGTGCATCGAGCACGAGCTGCTCGGCCTGAAACAGCTCCATACGTAAGTTGTTCAACGCACGCTCGGCCTGTTTCTCGGGAGTAGGAGCATGTTGTGAAGCCCAGTTAGCAAGCCACCGCATCATGGTGAAGCCCTCCTTGAGTTCAATGCTCTGCTACAACACAGGCTATCAAATTCCGGGCACAACGTGTGTTAAATCCTCTCAAGCGTTGCGTATTGTGCAAGCCACGGCGCGTGGGCGCACCATGAACGCCCGTTCATTTCATGCCCGCTATGCGCCATGAGCGGCTATCGAACCCGATGCGCCGCGCTTTGCATGCCGCAATAGCGATGAAAAGAAAAAAGCCCGCACAGGGGAGGCGGGCGAAAACAACGCTCCATTAAAGCGTGTCATGACGATGACACGCAGGCAGTCTACTGCTGCTGCGGTGCGAATCTCTGTGGGGTTACCGGCAATTCATCGCACATCGGACAATCGCTAACGGTAACTGCGGACCCTGACTGTTATTCCAAGCGCAAACGTCAACGCCAACCTCAACGAAGCATTTCCACGTTCTTCACAATGGCACGCGCAAACTGTGCGACCTGCCGGCCCTGTTCGATCAGGTCCATCGCGAGCCGGAACGTCACCACGTCGGCCTTATCCGCGAGTTGAAGCCTGGCGAGCACGACCTGGCGCGCGGTCGTGGCCAATTGTTCGATTTCGCTTTTCGCGCCGATCACCTTCGCGCCTTCTTCGGCATCGGGTTCCTCGATCGTGCGAATCGCCTGTTCGAGATTGCGAATCACGGCGTCGCTAAAGCGCGCGGTCGCCTCGTCGCGCAGGCGCACGAGATCGATCTGCTGCGTGAGTCTTTGCTGGCCGATCGTGATGAGTGTCGTGCTGACCACGCCGCTAATGCTCTCGAGATTGCTCGCCACCTGCGTGAAGCCGACCATCTGCTGACCTTCGTCTTCCGAATGCTGAACCTGCGAGAGCTGGCCGATATAGTGAAGAATCTCCGCGGCAAGCCGGTCGGCTTCCTTGTCCTGATCCAGCAGCAGATTGATCTCCTCGATCGTTCCGGTTGAAATCGTCTGCGAGCCTCGTCGCACGATATCGAGCACCTGTCCGCCGAGCCGCGTCAGTTCGATGCGCACGCGCTGCAATCCGAGCGACGGCACCGTCAGCGAAGACGCGTCGAGATAGAGCGGGTCGCCGGCCGGTTTGGCCGCCTGCGCGCGTGTCGGCACGATCAGTTGAGCAAGCCGCGCGATCGGTCCGGTAAACCAGATCAGCACCAGCGTGCTCGCCACGCTGAAGATCGTATGAGCGTTCGCGACCTGACGCGGCGCTTCGGCCGCGAGCCGGGCGACGCCCTGCAACTCCGGATGCGACGGCGAAACGTAGCGCACCAACTCCGCCATCTGTGGAATCACGAAAATCCCCACCGCCACGCCGAGCAGATTGAACACCAGATGCACGACGCCTACCTGCACCGCTTCGGGCGTTTTGCCGATCGACGCGAGCAGCGCGGTGCCGCAAGTACCGACCTTCGCGCCGAGAATCAGCGTGATCGCGGCCTCGAGCGGCATCAGCCCTTGCCCGCTCAGCGCGATGACGATCGCGAGCGTCGCCGCCGAGCTTTGCACGATCGCCGTGAAGACCGCGCCGACCACGATGCCGACGATCGGGTTGCGCATATCCTGCATCGCGTCGATAAACGGCTGAAACGTGCGCAGCGGATGCGTCGCCTCGCCCATCAACTGGATGCCCATGAAGAGCAGGCCGAGCCCGAGTACCACGCGGCCGATCTCGCGCAGCAGTTCGCGCTTGCCGAACGCATGCAGCACGAAGCCGGCCGCGAGCATGAACGGCGTGAGCCGCGATACGTCGAATGCGATGATCTGCGCGGTGATGGTCGAGCCGATGTTCGCGCCCATGATCATCGGCACGGACTGCGCCAGGGTCATCAATCCGGCGGAGACGAAGCCGACCATCAGCACGGTCGTGATCGTCGACGAATTGAGCAAGGCGGTCACGACCGCACCGGCCACGACACCGCGAAAGCGGCTCGCGGTCAGCACGCCGAGCAACGCCTGCAATCTCGATCCCGCGATCGCCTTCAGGCCGCCGGTCATGAACTCGAGACCGAGAAGAAAAAGAGCGAGGCCACCGATCAACAGCCCGAATATCCCGACCCAGTTCAGCCCGACCGGGTCGATGTCCGTCAGGTAGTCAGTCATCCTGCGAGGCCCTTGTGAGGAAGCAGATGCACGAAATTACAGCGCGCACGCTGGCATGTAAAGCGAGTTAAGCAACGCCTGATTTCCCTGTGCCGCGATGCGCATCCCCCTGCGCCCGGTCCGGACACCGTTTCATTACAGTTGAAAGCCATGCCGATGAGGCTGCTGAGGGCACCGCCGGTGTCACCGCCAATGTCACATTAATGACAGGATCGAGCCGCGCTCCGGCCGTGCGATTGGCAGTTAACCCGTAGGTAAAAATGCCCATCGTCCGGCCTGCGGGCGGCTGCCAATAATATCCCCATCCTCCGAATCGACTCGCTGCACACCACCCCAGAAAGAAGGAGGACTTATGGCAAATCGTATTGCCTACGTAACCGGCGGCATGGGCGGTATCGGTACCGCAATCTGCCAGCGCCTGCACAAGGAAAATTACACGGTCATCGCGGGCTGCGGCCCGAATTCGGCACGCAAGACCCGATGGCTCGAAGAACAGAAAGCGCTAGGTTATAACTTCGTCGCATCGGAAGGTAACGTCGCCGATTGGGAATCCACCGCGAAAGCGTTCGAAAAGGTCAAGAAGGAAGTCGGCGAAGTCGACGTGCTCGTCAATAACGCGGGTATTACGCGCGACGGCGTATTCCGCAAGATGACGCATGAAGACTGGAACACGGTGATCGACACCAATCTCACGAGCCTGTTCAACGTGACCAAGCAGGTCATCGACAGCATGGTCGAGCGAGGCTGGGGCCGCATCATCAACATCTCGTCGGTCAACGGCCAGAAAGGCCAGTTCGGGCAAACCAACTATTCCACCGCGAAAGCCGGCATTCACGGCTTCTCGATGGCATTGGCGCAGGAAGTCGCAACCAAGGGCGTGACGGTCAACACCGTATCGCCCGGCTATATCGGCACGGACATGGTGCGCGCGGTCAAGCCCGAAGTACTCGCGAAGATCGTCGAGAGCATTCCGGTCAAGCGCCTCGGCGAACCGGAAGAAATCGCCTCGATCGTCGCGTGGATCGCCTCGGAAAGCGCGGGCTTCGCGACGGGTGCCGACTTCTCGCTGAACGGCGGTCTGCATATGAGCTAACGGAAACGGCAGCGCATTTCACGCGGCGTGAGCGTGTCCCGCTTCAATGGACACTTCATCAGGTTCCAGATGATGTCGCGGCCCGGCGCGAGCCGGCCGCGTCAGTGAGCTTATGGCCAGAAAAGCGAGCCCTCCTCACGAAGCACACGCGAAATCGGCCCCGTCGCGCTCGAAGGCGATGCTGCAGCCGATCGTGCCGGCCAAAGCGGGCGAAATCTCGCTCGACTATCACATGACGCTCGAAGCATTGCGCAGCGGCGTCGGCAATCAGTATCACGTCGGCAGCATGGCGCAAGCCATCTATATGACGATGCTGCTCAATCAACGCGGCTATGGCGCCGCGATGCCCGATCTGTTTCGCGACGCCGAAAGCGTCATTTTGCGTTGCCGTCAGGCGGGACTCGAAACAGGCGTCTGTGCCGTCGATAGCGATGCCTATGCCCTGCTCGGCCAGGTGCTCACGCTCTTCGATCAGCAACTCGCGGCCGCGCCCGTGCAGGAACTGATTGCCGTCAACGCGAGGCTGAAGCAGTTGTTCAGCACGGCCAATGCACAGCGCGACGGTAAAGAGCTGGCGCCGTAACGCGCGAGTGTGCTGTTGCTATTCATGCAATGCGCGTCGCGCTTACCCCGAGTACTCACACAGAGCGTTCACCCGGAACGTACAGCGGCATCGCGCGACCATGCGATACAGCCGCAATAACCTGGCGACACGGCAAGCCAAACCGCATCGAGCCCGGTAATCAGGCTTGCCCTACGCGCGCTCGCATCGCTGACCTCGACACGCGGCTCATGCCGTGCGTCGCCGAGCACCGAAAACCACGTCATGCCATCGCCGATGCCGACGCCAAGCGCTTTCAACAACGCTTCCTTCGCGGTCCAGACGCTGAAGAACGCATCGCCCCGCTGCTCCACCGGCAACGCCGCCACGCACGCCTCGTCGCCGGGCGCGAATACCGCGGGCACCAGCGCCTGCCAGTTCATGTCCGTGCGCGCGACCTCGATGTCGACACCAACCCTGCCCCGCGCGGCAATCGCGATCAAGGCATGCCGGCCTGAATGCGATACGTTGAAGTCGGGCTGCGGCTCCTGAGCCGGCACGAGTCGCGGCCGGCCCGCGGCATCCCGCTCGAAACGCAATTCAGCAGCCGCCACGCCGGTTCTTTCGGCGAGCAGGCGGCGCAATACGACGCGTGTCGCCGCATGGCGCAGCGTATCTTCGTGGCGCTGGAAACGCGCGGCTTTCGCGCGCTCGTCGGCAGAAAGCACGGCGAAACAGGGGTGGTCGAGCGTCACGCTAAAGTCGAACGTGAGGCAGAAGACTTCGATACCAACTGCGCGCGCACGTGGCACGTCGAGCAAGCGAACGTCGAAATCCGGTACAGCGGTGGCGATCATCGAATCCATTCGAACGGGATGGTGAGGCATGCCAGTAGTGGCCAATGCGGGTTTGCATCATTTACCTGAAACGAACGCGGGCGGCAAGCTCGCGGCATGAGGCAAGGCAGGTACTCGCCCATTCATGGCGCCGGCTATCGGCCACGCCTTGCCGCCCGTCGCCCTGTACTCAACGACGGCGAACGCTCCGTCAACGGCGGCACGGTTTCGTCTTCCGCCTGCCGTGTTCCCGTGAATTGCTGCCGGTATGCGGCCGGTGTCAGTGCCTTCGCTGTCTTGAACTGTCGGTTGAAATTGGCGACGTTCGCAAACCCCGAGCGTGTCGCGATCACCGAGACCGGCAAGCCCGTGCCGGTCAGCAGCCGACATGCATGACCGATCCGCACGCGCGTGATATAGCGCCCCACGCTCTCGCCGAGATGCTGTGTGAAGTGGCGCGTCAGCGAACGCTCCGAGAGACCCGATGCTTTTGCCAGCGTCGCCAGCCGCAACGGATGCGCGAACTGCGTGTCGATCAGCGCCAGCACGCGATTGAGCTGATCGGGCTGATAACCGGACGGCGCCCCCGTATGCGCATCGAATGCACCCGGCGACGCGAGCGGCGCCCCCGGCGTTTGCGCGAGCCAGTCCAGCACGTCGAGCACGGCCTTCAGACGTTCGCGCGGATCGGCCGACAGCAGCCGCTCGAGTTCGCCGCGCAAACGCGTTCCCGCGCCGTTTTCAAAAGCGAGCCCGCAGGCCGCGCGCCGCAGCAGATTGCATAAACCGTTGTACTCGGGACAGACGTCGGCGAGACGGCGTACCCAGGCGCCGTCGAACCAGATCACGATTGCGACCTGCGGCGCCGCTGCATCGATCGAACGATTCGACGCCCACGTATGCGGCAGATTCGGCGGCACGAGCACGAGATCGTCGTCGCCATACACGGCCACCGAATCGCCGATGAACCGTTTGCCGCGACTGTTCATCGTCAGCGTCAATTCGTATTCCGGGTGATGGTGCCATTCGAACGGGATGCGCGGCAGACGCCGGTGGTACACCCGCACCGAACAGCTCGCACCGAAATCGACGCGCTCGTAGGCTGCCTTCATGACCGGATTCGCAAAAAGATTGGCCCGATCATATCACTGGCATGAGCGGCGCCGCAGTACGCTTTCGACATCGCCATCACCATCGATAACGGAGACGACGCCATGGCATTACAGATTGACGACCTGCCGGCAGCCATCGGAAAAGCCAAACGGGAACTGCGCGACAGGCTGCCCAATTACCGCGAGGTATTCGCCGAAGTCGAAGCGGCGATGACCCGCGAAGCGCAACAGATCGCGGCGCTGCGCGAACGCGGCGAAGCCGTGATTCCCGAGATCCGCTTCGCGGACATCGCGGCGAATCGCGTGAGCGCCGACCAGATCTCACGCGTCAAAGCGCGCGGCGCGTGCGTGATTCGCCAGGTGTTCAAGCGCGAACTCGTCGAGCAATGGGATCGAGATATCGCTCACTACGTCGAGAGCAACAACCTCGATGCGAAGCTGCTCAACCGCGCGGAAGACAAGTACTTCGGCCAACTCGCTTCGAGCAAGCCGCAGATTTACGGCGTGTACTGGTCGAAGCCGCAGGTACTCGCGCGGCAGTCTCCCGCGCTCACGCAGGCGCGCGTGTTTCTGAACCGCCTATGGCGCAGCGAAAGCGAAGGCCGCGTGCATTTCGACCCTGAGCGCGTGCCCGTTTACGCGGACCGTCTGCGCCGCCGGCCGCCCGGCTCGGCATCGCTGGGACTGTCCGCGCATTGCGACGGCGGTTCGGTCGAGCGCTGGATCGAGGCGAATTTCCGCAAGGTGTACCGGCATGTGTTCTCCGGCAACTGGCGCGCCTACGATCCGTTCGATGCCGCCTGGCGAACCGAGGTCGAGGAAATTCCGTCGCCCGCGGTGTGCTCGATGTTCCGTACCTTCCAGGGTTGGACCGCGCTCACGCCGCAAGGTCCCGGCGACGGCACGCTTCAGCTCGTACCGATCGCGAACGCGATGGCTTATATCCTGCTGCGCGCGTTGCAGGACGACGTCGCCGACGACGACCTCTGCGGCGCGATGCCGGGCCGCGCGCTGTCGATCAAACCTGAGTACCACGCGCCGCTATTTCAGGCCCTTTCGTCGATTCCGCTGATGCAGGCCGGCGACACGGTCTTCTGGCACAGCGACGTGATTCACGCGGTCGAGGACGCGCATCGCGGCAAGGGCTATAGCAACGTGATGTACATCGCGTCGGCGCCGTCGTGCGCGAAGAACGATGCCTATCTGAAGCGGCAACTGGCGAGCTTTTGTGACGGCACGAGTCCGCCCGACTTTCCGGCAGACCATTTCGAAGCCGATTTCGTCGGACGTGCAACGGCTGCGGACCTGACGTTGCTGGGCCGCGAACAGATGGGCTTCGATCTGTAGCCCGAATCGATTCAGCCGCCGATGCCCGACACGCCGGACACACCGGGCATGCGGTCCATGCCCGCATTCAGGAGCAGCGACAACGCGCCAACCAAAATCAGACTCGACGCCCACAGCGCATCGAGATTGAACCAGCTGCGCGAGACGAACCGGAGCCCGAGGTAACGATAGACGAGCCATGCAAGCCATCCGCCGGCCATCATCATCGCGGCCGCGTGAATGACGGAGACCGATACCGCCATGCGCAGACTCGTTGCAATCAGCGTTCGCGCGGCCCGATGCGCAGCGTCGGGATCGTCGGCACGGCACAGACCGAGGTAGATCGGCACGAGCATGAGCCCGGCGCCATGCGCGAGCGCCACCGCGAACGACCAGAGCGCAAGACGCGACGGCGGAATTCTCGCGAGCACGCGCGGATGACGGCGCCGAATCAGCAAAACGATGCCGAAGCCGATCACGAGCACACTCGCGCCAACCTGTATTTCATGCTGCCACGCGAGCACGCCGAGCAGCATCGCGAATGGCAGCATCATCAGCAGAATCGCGAGGACGTGCCCCACGGCGAGATAGGCAAGCGCGCTCCACAGTGCCTGGATGCGCCGCTCCATTAACGCATTCGACACGGCGAGCGGCCACCCCATCGCGGGATTGAGCCCGTGATACACACCACTCGCGAGGACGGCCAGCCACAGGCCGGTTTGCGGCGAAACGACGCCGCTCAAACGCCCACCGACGGGTAGCAGAACGAATCGGTCGAACAGTCGCCGCCTTCGAGCCGGATCTGATGCGCGCGGTAGCCGTCGGGAAACGTGACCCAGTAGTCGTCGGACAGCGTGAGGCCGCCGTTCGGCGCCGCGTGCGCCATCACCTGCACGCCGGGCACGCCGTCGGGATAGAACTGGTCGTCCCACGTCGAATAGAGCGAATTGGTCCAATAGACGCGTTGGCCGTCGCGACTGATCTCGACCATTTGCGGTCCGCCCGCGAACGTCCTGCCGTTCGGATGCGGTGTGCGCCGCTCGATTCCGCCGATACGCACCGAGCCCGTCAGCTTCGGCTTGCGCGGTTCGCTCACGTCGTATTGGCGCATCTCGCCGGTTCCCCAGCAGGCAACGTAGAGGAATTTGTCGTCGATGGACAGATCGATGTCGGTGACGAGCGGCGGCACCGCGCCGAAGCCTCGCAGCAGCGGCGGCAATTCGTCGGCGGGCGCGGGTTCGGGCGGAATCGTCGCGGTCTTCTCGATGTGGAATGTCCCGCCTTCGCGCCACCACGTCCAGATCGAACCTTCGAGATTGGTCGTATCGACCACGACGCCGACAAAGCCGTACTCGCGGCTCGGATCGTGCGCGGGCCGCACTTCGAGCGCCATCTGATGATGCGCGCCGAGATCGAGCGTCTGCACGTTGCGCCGCGCGCGCAGATCCCAGAAGTGCACGCGGTGTCCGTACTTATTCGCGAGCAGATCTTCCGGCACGATGCCGTTTTCGAATTGCGGCGGCAGTGCCCATTCGCTCGACACCATATAGTCGCGCGGCAGATTCCACCAGAAATCGTAGTGCTTTTCCTGCGCGCCGCGTTCGATCTCCCAGCGGCCGAGCACCTCGAACGTCTGACAGTCGATGATAAAAATCCCCGGCGGCCCTTCGGTGCCGTCCTTGCCCGCGCCGCCGAGCGTGCTGACGTAAATGCCTTCCGGTCCGCAATGCACGGTGTGCGGACGCGAATAGCCGGTCTTGCGGAAGATTTCCTCGGGCTCGATGATCTTGTGGATCTTCGCCTGGGTCGGATGCGGCTTCGTATCGACGATATAGATACGCGAAGAACGCATGCCCGGCACGATCAGATAGCGCCGTTCGAGAAACGCATGGCCGGTCAACGGCGAAAGCGCGGACGAACACGCGTTCCAGCCGAAATGATGAAACTCGTCGCCCTTGTTCGGCACCTGTACCGTATGAACGACCTGGCTATACGTCGGCGAACCGGGCTTCACGTCGATCACGGCAAGCGCATCGGGCTGCGAAAAATCGGGGCTCAGCAACGCCGTGTAGGCGTATTCCTCCGCTGGCGCGTCCATCGCGAGTTTCGGCGAGGCATGAAAAGTGGGATCGGGGCGCATTCCCATGGCGGCACTCTCCTTCTCCGTTAAGCGGGGGCATAACCTTAAATTTGTAGTCCAAGGCGCAGCCGGGGGCAACCGGAAATTTGCCCGTGCCGCCTTGTGCGCGGCGAACGGCGCGATGGTATGCCGCTTGCTCGCAGCAGATACATACAACGGCACGCGCAGCCGCTCAGAACGGTCACGCCCGCGTCAGGTTCTCGCCATCTGTCGTGCGTATGCTGTGAACGATGAATGCTCAGGATGACATATGGACTCTTCCCCGCTTTTCATCGTCGGTTCGCCGCGATCCGGCACGACCTTTCTCTGCTCCGTCCTCAACGTTCATCCGCTCATTCAAT
This sequence comes from Paraburkholderia sp. Ac-20336, assembly GCF_017105025.1. Classification (NCBI taxonomy): domain Bacteria; kingdom Pseudomonadati; phylum Pseudomonadota; class Betaproteobacteria; order Burkholderiales; family Burkholderiaceae; genus Paraburkholderia; species Paraburkholderia sp. Ac-20336. The sequence goes on from NZ_JAAGPS010000011.1 coordinate 71,096, forward strand.
TGACCAACGAATGCCGGATTTTCGCGTTGCTCAAGAACACGCTCGAAGCGGGCGGCACTCGGCCCGATCTGCTCGGCGTGGCCCAGCGCGAGCACTTTCGCCATTTCTGCCGCCGCACGCTGGGGCCGTGGGTCGAGCGCTTCTATCGCGAGGAACTCGGCATGACTGCACCGATCTGGGGTGACAAGCATCCGTCCTATGCCGATCCGACCGTGCTGTCGGGACGCGCCGGTTCGATCGAACGTCTGCCGCGTTCGGGGTCGTGTCTGCGCTTGATACGCGAATTGCTGCCGCAGGCGCGCTTCATTCATATTCACCGCGATCCGCGCCACGTCGCCAATTCGCTGCTGCGCAAGCACTGGATCGGCTCGATCGAAGACGGCATCCGCGTCTGGGAGCAATACGTGAACGAGATCATCGGCTTCTTCGCCGAGATTCCCGCGGACCGCGCGCTCAACGTGTCGTATCGCCGGGTGATCGAAGACCCGCGCACGACGGCGGCAAGCATCGGCACGTTTCTCGACGTGGCCGATGCGTCGCCGATCAGCGACTTTCTCGTCTCGCAGCACCGTTGTCCGACGCCATTCAGCGATCCGGTGACCGATATCGCCGATCTGTACGTGGTCCCCGACGAACCCGCCGACGACGACAAACTGCTCGCACTGGCGGGCACGGCGGCGACGCATCTGGGCTATGCGGCGGCGTGAGATAGCGGCGTGAGGCAGTAGGCAGTGGCCTAAGACAGCGACATAAGACGGCAGAATAAGCCGCCGACGCGCGGCCCACTCACGACACACCGCCCCCCTGCGCGCCCCTTACTGCTGCACACCCCAGCGCCGCACTGTCACGTGTTCGAGCGTATCGAACACGAGATGCTCGACCAGCAAACCAATCACGATCACAGCGGCCAGCCCCGCGAAAACACGATCCGTGTACAACTCGTTGCGATTCTGGAAGATGTACCAGCCGAGCCCGCCGCTGCCGGAGCTGGCGCCGAACACGAGTTCGGCCGCGATCAGCGTGCGCCATGCAAACGCCCAGCCCACGCGCAGGCCGGCCAGAATCGACGGCAAGGCGGCCGGCACCAGAATCAGCAGCACGTGGCGCATGCCCGTCAAACCATAGTTGCGCCCGGTCATGCGCAGCGTGGCCGGCACCGCCTGAAAGCCCGAGTACGTATTGAGCGCGAGCGGCCACAGCACCGAATGCACGAGCACGAACAGCAGGCTGCCGGTGCCGAGGCCGAACCAGAGCAACGCGAGCGGCAGCAAGGCGATCGACGGCAACGGGTTGAACATCGCGGTCAGCATCGACAGCAGATCGCGCCCCACGCGGGTCGACACCGCGAGCGACGTAAGCACGAAAGCGAGCGCGGCCCCGAGCAGATAGCCGCGCAGCAGCACGGATAGCGACACCGCGGTCTTCACGAGCAGTTCGCCCGACCACACGCCCTGCACGAATGCGCTGAACGTCGCGCCGAAGGTCGGCAGCAGCAGATCGTTGTCGATGATGCGCGCGGCAACTTCCCATGCGCCGATCAGCACCAGCGCAATCAGCGTCTTGCGCAACCAGCCCTGCGCGAACAGACGCGTTGCCGGCGACAACGGCGCTTCGGGCGCGAGCGAGTCAGGCAGTGCAAGCGATTCGAGCGGCCGCTCATATTCGTCGCGAACCGGCGGCCATAGCGTAGCGGGCGTACTCATTGCACGATCTCCGTCGTCTCGTTCTGTTCGGTCGCTTCGGTTTGCTCGAACAGCAGGTGATGAATGCGCGCGACGCTGCGCTGAAAATCGGCACGCCCGAAGCTGTCCTGCGAATACTGATGGCTATTGAGCTCGGCACGCACGCGGCCCGGATGCGGCGACAACAACAGAATCCGGTTGCCGACCACGAGCGCCTCTTCGATCGAATGCGTGACGAACAGCAGCGTGAAATTCACCTCTTCCCACAGCCGCAGCAGTTCTTCCTGCATCTTGCGGCGCGTGAGCGCATCGAGCGCGGCGAACGGTTCGTCCATCAGCAGCACGCGCGGCTGCATCGCGAGCGCGCGGGCAATCGCGACGCGCTGCTTCATGCCGCCCGACAACGTATGCGGATAAGCCTGCGCAAACGCGGCGAGCCCGACCTTGTCGAGATAGTGCAGCGCGCGCTCGTGGGCTTCGGCTTTCGAGAGCTTCCGCGCGACGCGCAGCGGAAACGCGACGTTCTGCGCGACCGTCTTCCACGGCGGCAACTGATCGAACTCCTGGAACACGACGATGCGATCGGCGCCGGGGCCGCGCACGCGTTGACCGTCGAGCGTGATCGCACCCGCGCTCGGCTCGATAAAGCCGGCCACCGCCTTGAGCAGCGTGGACTTGCCGCAGCCGGACGGCCCCAGCAGCACGAAGCGGTCGCCGCCGTAGACGTCGAAGCTCACGTCGTGGGTCGCGCGCACGAGCCGCTCGCGCGTGCGGTATTCGAGGCTCACGTTTTCGACCGTGAGCAGCTTGCCGCTGGTCGCCGGCGCGGCGTGCTCGGGAAACAGCAGGGTAGGATTGGCCGCCATCAGAGCCCCCCCTGCGAGAGCGTCGGATCGATAAGCGGTGTCGTGCCTGATTTCATGTTCAACCTCGATTCAACTTCCGGCGGCCGTCGCCGGATCGTCGAAGAAATAGTCCTTCCAGGAAGCCGGTTCGTTCTTGATAACACCGACGCGATGCATGAACTGCGCGAGCCCGAACGTGTTCTGCGGCGCGACCTTGAACTGCACCTGCGGATTCGTGATGATCTTCACGAGCAGATTGCGATCGATCTTCGACTGGTTCGTGCGGATATAGATATCGGCCGCGGCCTGCGGATTCGCGTTGATAAATTGCGCGGCGTCGGCCAACGCGGCGACGAACGCGCGATACGTCTTCGGATTCCCGTTGCGGAATTTTTCGGTGGCGTAGAGCACCGTCGCCGAACTCGGCCCGCCGAGCACGTCGTACGAATTGAGCACGATATGCGCCTTCGGATTGCCGGCCAGTTCCTGCTCCTGAAACGGCGGGTTGCCGAAATGCCCGGTGATTTCCGTGCCGCCCGCGATGATCGCCGCGGCCGCGTCGGGATGCGGCAACGCCTGCGTGTAGGGGTCGAGCCGGTTGTAGTCCTTGTCGCCCCACCGTTTGGCCGCCGCGTATTGCAGCACGCGCGCTTGCACGGAAACGTTCACGGCCGGCAATGCGATGCGGTCCTTCTCCGTGAAATCGGCAATCGTCTTCACGTTGGGGTTGTTGCTCACGAGGTAGTACGGCAGATTGCCGAGCGACGCGACGCCCTTCACGTTCTGCCGGCCGCGCGTGCGGTCCCAGATCGTCAGCAACGGGCCGACGCCGGCCCCGGCGATATCGACCGCGCCCGACAGCAGCGCGTCGTTGATCGCCGAGCCGCCCGAGAGCTGGACCCAGTCGACCTTGATGTCGAGCCCTTCCTTGCGCCCTTCCTTCTCGACGAACTGCTGGTCGCGCGCCACGTTGAGCAGCAGATAAACGATGCCGAACTGCTCGGCGACACGAATCCGGCCTTCGGCATGCGCGGGCGCAGACACAGAGAAACCCGCGGCGCCCATCGACAGGCTCAGCAATAACGCCGTGCAACGGCGGGCAAACGACGGCCGCGCGGCGGTCGAACGAAAACGGAACGGCATTGAAACTCCAGTCGGCGTGCGGTGCGATCGGTGTTGGGGTGATGAAAGACGTGACGCTCAGAACGGCGCATCGCCCTCGATCGTCGTGCGATACAGCTTGCGGCGCAGATGATCGGGCGTGCCGGCCGCGAGATGCATGAGCGAGCGGTTGTCCCAGAACACCATGTCGTGCTCGGCCCAGCGATGCCGGTACAGATGCTCGGGGCGCACGCTGTGCGCGAACAGTTCCGCGAGCAGAGCCAGGCTCTCGTCTTCGGGCATGCCGATGACGCGCGTCGTGAAGTGCTCGCTGACGAACAGCGCCTTGCGGCCCGTCTCCGGATGCGTGCGCACGATCGGATGCACGACCGGCTTCACCTGGGCGATCTGCTCGGCGGACAGATTCGGCCGCCACGGGCTGCGCTGCTGCAATTCCGCGTATTTCGCGAGGTAGGTGTGTTCGGCCGCGCGCCCTTCTACCGCCTCACGCAGATGCGCGGGCAACGTGTCCCACGCGAGGTGCATGTTCGCGAACAGCGTGTCGCCGCCTTCCGCGGGCAACTCCTGCGCATGCAGCAGCGAGCCGAGACTCGGCTTGTCCTTGTACGACAGATCGGAGTGCCAGTAGTGACCGGCGTCGCCGAGGCCGATCGGCTTGCCGTTCTCGACGATGTTCGACACCACCAGCACCTCGGGGTGGCCCGGCAACCCGAACTGATGCAGCACATGAATCTGCAGCGGACCGAAGCGGCGGCTGAAGGCGATCTGCTGCTCGGGCGTGATGCGTTGCTCGCGAAACACGAGGACGTGGTGTTCGAGATGCGCGCGATGAATGCGCGCGAAGTCGTCGGCAGCAAGCGGCTGGGCGAGATCGAGACCGAGCACTTCGGCGCCGAGCGGGCCGTCGAACGCGCGAATCTCGATGTGCTGGCTGGCATGGAAACGGGCGGCGGCGCCGGCCGTCGGGGTAGCAAAGGTGCCGCGCGCGGCGGAAGCGGTAGTCGTCACGGGAAGCTCGTCGTCGAAACTGTTCAGCGGACACCAGGGGAGCGAAGCCCCCAAGGCGCGTTCAGTCAGACGAATTTACCGGCCCGCGCACGCAAAGCCAACGAAGCAAATCCGATACGGTTATCTGCTGGAGTGATAAACCCGATGCTGCAACGCGTCGCGGGCCGTCGGCGCCATTTGCGCGCGTTCGTTTTTTACCGCCAGGAGCGTCGGCAACCGCGCCGCGCGTCCCAACGCGGCGGCCTCGTGCCGCGCGAGCCACACCTGTTACTCGCACCTACTCCACGCCATAGCGCCAAACCTGCTTTGATTCTGAACTTTTGTTGGTTCGCTTCGGCGTGCCCGCCCGCTACATTGAACAATCGGCGGCGCGGGTCATATAGCTCTTTACAGGCCCCGGTCCGATCCCATCCATCACAACGCACCGCTCGCCGCCCGCACCGTTCCATCACTTCATGAGGTAATTCGCATGAGCCATTCCCTCTCGCATGACGACGCCGTGAAGTTCGCCTACTGGGTGCCCAACGTGAGCGGCGGCCTCGTCGTCAGCACGATCGAGCAGCGCACCGACTGGCGCCTCGAATACAACCAGAAGCTCGCGCAAACCGCCGAGCAGGCCGGCTTCGACTACGCGCTAAGCCAGATCCGCTTCACGGCCGGCTACGGCGCCGAGTATCAGCACGAGTCGGTATCGTTCAGCCAGGCCTTGCTGCACGCGACCACGAAGCTCAAGGTGCTGGCGGCGATCCTGCCCGGCCCGTGGAATCCGGCCGTGGTCGCCAAGCAGATCGCCACGATCGATCACATCTCGAACGGCCGCATCGGCATCAACGTCGTGAGCGGCTGGTTCAAGGGCGAGTTCACCGCGATCGGCGAGCCGTGGCTCGAACACGACGAACGCTATCGCCGCTCGCACGAATTCATCGAGGCGCTCAAAGGCATCTGGACACAGGACAACTTCACGTTCAAGGGCGACTTCTATCGCTTCAACCAGTACACGCTGAGTCCCAAGCCGGTGCAGAAGCCGCACCCCGAGATTTTCCAGGGCGGCAGTTCGCGCGCCGCGCGCGACAACGCCGCGAGCGTGTCGGACTGGTACTTCACGAACGGCAACACGCCGGACAACCTCAAGGCGCAGATCGACGACATTCAGGCGAAGGCGGCGAAAAACCATCACACGGTACGCATCGGCGTAAACGCATTCGTGATTGCACGCGATACCGAAGAAGAAGCGCGGGCCGTGCTCGACGACATCATCCGCCATGCTCACGTCGAGGCGGTCGATGCGTTCGGCGATGCGGTCCGGCAGGCGGGCAAGGCGTCGCCCGAAGGCGAAGGCAACTGGGCCAAATCCACTTTCGAAGACCTCGTGCAATACAACGACGGCTTCCGCACGAATCTGATCGGCACCCCGCAGCAGATTGCCGAGCGCATCGTCGAACTGAAGTCGGTCGGCGTCGATCTCGTGCTCGCCGGCTTTCTGCACTTTATCGAGGAAGTGGAGTACTTCGGCAAACGCGTGCTGCCGCTCGTGCGCGAACTCGAAGAGAAGCAGCGCGTGAAGCAGGCTGCGTAAGCACGGCCGCGTGGTCCCACCCATGCCGAACGACAGGCGTCGCGCGCGACGTTCAGCGCGGCACTCAGCTCAGCGCAGCACAGTGCTCATTCAACCCGAGGCTTGCGCGCCCCCGCTGCCGCCCCAAAGCGCCAAACGGTCGTCCCGATGCGTTGACGGCCCGCGCGCAGCCGTTGCCAGGCCACATCGGGCACGAACCGCACGACCAGCAGCACCAACGCGAGGAGCGCCGGAATCCAGCGCAAATCGCTCGGCACCGGTTCGCGGCGGGCGAAACGCGGGTCGAGCAGCGCATCGCCCAACGAAGCCGTGGTCCAAAGCCGGTGATAGTCGAGGCCCGTTTGCCCGGCCACCGACGCCAGGTACTGGCCGCGCAGTTCGGACAACTCCTCGTGCGTCTGCGCGTTCGTGGCAGACCCCGGCGTGTCCGGCACCTGGATCACGTCGTCGGCCTGCCAGTAGCCGATGCGGTTGCCGTCGGCGTCGCTCTTCGGAATCGCCGCCGGCTGATCGCCGCCCACGCCGATCAGCCAGCCCCGGATGCGCGCGGGATTGATACCCGGCATCAACGCGCGCGATGCCGACACGGGCGGCGCTTCCTGCCCGTCTGTCACGAAAACGATCGCCGCGTTTTCGCCGACGTCCTGGGCGACACGCACGGCCGAGTAAACGCCGCCTTCGGCAATGCGGCTCCAGTTGGTCCAGCGCATGCGCCCGTCGATACCGTCGAGCGAGACGAGCAGTGCGTCGTAATTCGCACACACCTCGACGGGCGGCAGCAACAGCAAACTGCGCTGCCCCGTGAACACGCTCCAGCCGACCTTCGAGCCGCACGGCAGGCGGCCGAGCGCGTCGCGCATCGCGGCCTGCGCGAACCTCAGTCGGCTCACCGGTTCGCCGTTCAGGCTGACGTCCTCGACATTCATGCTCTGCGTGATGTCGAACGTCACGATATAGCTGAACGCGGCGCGCGGCAGCGTCACGTCCGGCATCGCCACCGCCGCGATCAGCGCGACGAGCGCGAGCGGCGTCAGGCCGTGACGCAGTCTCGCGAAACCGCGCTCGCGCATGGCGCCGCTCATGGCAAATCCTGGCTCTGCGGGTCGCGCAGCTTGATGTTGTGCTGCTCTTTCACATCGGGCAGCGTGGGCGCGGACTGCGTCTCCGGTGCGAGCCAGAGCGCGCGTTCGAGGTTGTAGCGCGCATCCCAGTCGTCGGGCGCGGCGCGCAGCGCCATCCGGTAGCGCGCCTTCGCCTCGCCGATCATCGCCAGCGATCTGACTGCTCGCGCCTCGCCGTCGCCACCGCTGCCTTCGCGCAGATACATATTGCCGAGATCGAACAGCGCCGCAAGACCGATCCCGTCGAGCCGCCCCTCGTGGATCAGGCCGTTGTAGAGCCGTCCCGCCGCGTCGTAGGCGCCCGCTTTCGAGAGCGCCATCGCACGCGCGAGCTGCACCTGCGGCGGCTCATCACCGCCTCGGCCGCCACGGCCGCCATCCGCGCCCGCATTCGCGGCCTGCGCGACGCCCGGCGCCTGCGTCACAGCCGCGATCGCCTGCTCGACCTGCCCGGCATGCCGAAGCCGCATGCCGCCATACGCGGCCCACGCGGCACAGCAGATCGCGACAGTGCCGAACGCGGCGTGAATCCATCTGCGTTTCATGCCCAGCTCCTGACCTGAAAGAGACGCAGCCCGACCAGAACCGCCACGCACACCAGCGCGACCGCGAAGCAATACGGACTCCAGTCCTGCCTCGGCAAATGTTCGATAAACGTCGTCGGCGCGTTCTGCTGCCGGTTGATCTCGGCGATGGCCGCCATCATGCCCTTCGCGTCCTCGGCCTGAAACAGCCGGTAAGGCGTCTTGAGCGAAAGGAAATAGCGATGCAGGTCCGCTTCCGCCGACGACTCGCCGGCGGGCAGCCGCGCATTCAGATCGGGGCTGAACACGCTGCTGCGCAGATAGATGAAGTACAGCGCAAGCTGGTTGCGTTGCAGGCCCTCGCGAATGCGCCGCTGCACGGTTTCGTCGAGCCGTGCGCCGCCATCGGAAACGAGCACGATCGCGCGGCGCCCCGAGGTGGGCCGGCCCTCGAACTGGGCGATGGCCGCGAGCATGCCGCGATCGAGCTGCGTATCCGGCATGCCGCGGCCGATCGCGGTCGCGGCAACCGCCTGCTCGATCACGCGATGGTTGTACGTGAACGGCATCGCGAGAATCGGGCTGGTGCCGAACATCATGAACGCGAGCCGGTCGTTGGGACGCTGCCCGATAAAGCTCGTCAGCGAGGCGCGCGCCACCTTGTTCTTCGACTCGCCGCGCGGCGACTCGACGCCCTTGCTGCCCATCGGCTCGTCCATGCTCGCGCTGCGATCCATCAGGATCAGAATCTGCGCGCCGCTGCCGGTGCGCTGCACCTGTAGCTGCGAACGACCCGGCCCGGCGAGCCCGACCACGATCGCCGCGATCGCAAGCACGCCGCAAGCGCGCGCGAGCCGGCCGGCCCAGCGTCCGACGCGATCGACCGGCAGCCATGCGACGCTCGAAAACACGAGCGTATCGCTGCGCCCCGGCAGCAAGGGCAGCACGGCGAGCGGCAGCAGAACCAGCAGCCACGGCCAGTCGAAATCGAGCGCCATGGTCATCGCTGATGGCGCCGTTCGGCCCGATACAGCGCGCGGCACAGCGCCTGCAACGGAAACTCGGCGGCAGGCGGCGCGGGCGCGAAGAAACGCTCCGCCGACACCTGATAGAAGCGTTCGAGCTGCGCGCGCAGCGGTTGCAGATGCGGCGCGCGCGCGAAGAGGCCAGGCAGCGAGCCCGCATGCACGACCTGCCCGGCCGTTTCGTTGAGCGCCTGATGCAGACAGAACCAGGCATCGCTCGAAGCCGCCGCCTGCGGGTCCGCGAGTCCCTGCATGCGCCGCCATGCGCGCGCGAACGGCAACCGCGCCGACTCGCGCCGATTGCGCCAGCCCCACCAGCCGGCCCACGCGAGCAGCGTCGCCAGCAACAGGCCGAGCGCCCACGCGATCTGGCGGCGCAGGCCGGCCGTCGTCGGCAAGGGTGCCGCGCGATCGGGCCGCAACGGCAGCAGATCGCCGCCGGCAAACGGATTCGCGGGCGTCAGCGGGCCGATGCTCGCGGGCCATTCGGCCACCTGCAGTTGCTGGCCGGCGGCCGAACTCAGCGTCAACGCGGGCAGCGCGATTTGCGTGAGCGTCTGCGGCGCGTTGACGACCTGATACGCGATCACCAGCCACTGGCGGCCGTCCGCATCGGTTTCGAGCGACACGGGCCGGCGTTCGAGCCAGAGACCGGTGCGGCCGACCGAAGGCGGCGTGACCACGCCGAGGTCCTGGCCGTTGGCCTGCAATAGCACGCGTTGCGTCAGCACGTCGCCGAGTACGTAGCCGAATGCGCGGGGTTCCTGCACGGTGGCGATGACGGTCGCGGTCGTGGCGGTCGTGGCAGTGGCGGCCGTCGCCGCGTTGCCGCTCAGCGCAAACGCGGCATACACGGCAAACGCAGCAAACACAGCACATGCAACACCGGCTGCCACCAGCCGCGACGCGCGCCGCGCCGGCTCCTTCAACGCACGGATGAAGCCGCATCGAAGCGCACGCCGAAGCCCGCACGATCTCATGCCGTCATCTCCAGAAAGTAGCGCGACATCGCTTCGGGATCGAACCCGCCTTCGACATAGAACGGCCGGATGCCGCGCGCGCCGAACACGCCGGCCAGTTCCTCTCGGCGGCGCGCGACCCCATCGCGCCAGCGCTCGCGCATATCGCCGCGCAGCCACACCATGCGCTCCTCGCCCGACTCGGCATCGTTGACGGCCAGCAGCGACGCATGACGCGGCGGCGCGATCTCCGCCTCGTCCCACACGACCATCGGCACCACGCAGGCATGCACGAGCATGTCGAGCACCGGCGACAGTTGCGCGAGCGGCCAATGAAAGTCGGACACCACGAACACGAGCGCCTGGCGTCCGGCAAGACGCGTCACGCAGCGGTGCAATCCTTCGAGCGCGCCGAGCCCGGCCGCATGGCTCGTACACTCGCGCAGCATCGTCGCGAGCAGATGGCCCATGCCGCGGCCATTGCGCGCGGGCACGAAGAGATCGTCGCGCTCGCTCGCATCGAATGCGAGCATGCCGAGCCGGTCGCCGACGCGAAACGCGCTGTAGCCGAGCGCCTCGACGAAATCGGCGGCCACGTGCAGCTTGGTCTGACGCGAGCCGAACTGCATCGACGCCGAGACGTCGACGATCACGATCACCTGCACCGCCACGCGTTGCAGATGGACCCGCACGAGCCATTCCGAGCGCGCCGCGCGCAGGCTCGCACGCAGATCGAGACGGCGCGGGTCGGGATAGTCGAACAGCCGCCCGTGCATCGCGAACTGCTGCCCCGAGCCGAAGCTCGCGCCTTGATGCGAACCGGGCCGCGCGCCGCCCGCGCGTATCGGCAAACGGTAGTGGAATTCCGCGGTGCCGTTCATGATCCGGATCGGTTCCAGGGCCCGTGCGTTCAGCGCGGCACCGCGACCTTGGCCATGATCTGCAAGATCAGCGCCTCGGCGAGTTCCTGGCGGCGCAACTCGTAGATCGGCGTGAAGAACACGCGATGCCCGAGCGCCGGCAGCAGCACTTCGTGAATGTCCTCCGGTATCAGATGCGAGCGGCCCGCGAGCCATGCGACCACGCGCGCGGCGCGCAATAGCGCGCTCATGCCGCGCGGGCTCGCGCCCGCGAGAATCAGTTGCTGCATGTCGACGCCGTCGAGCGTGATGCCGAAGCGCAGCGGCGTTTCCGTCGCCTGCCAGATGTCGAGCACGTAGCGCTCGATCGCCTCGCTCGCCTGCACGCCCTGCTGGATCGCCGCGCCGATCACGTTCAACTGCTGCCACGGCACGACCGACGCCGTCAGTTGCGAGAGCAGGCGGTCGACGTCATGAAACGCCGTGTCGAATACGAGCGCGCGCCGCGCGTCCTCGTCGGCGGGCGTCGGCATGTTCAGCTCGAACAGGAAGCGGTCGCGCGCGGCCGAAGCCAGTTCGAAGGTTTCTTCCTTCTCGACCTTGTTGCGGTCCGCGAACACGGTCATGTGCGGAAAACGGTGCTCGCGGCCGAACGCGAGCACCGAACGCTCGGCCATCGCGCGCAGCAGGAGCGACTGCACCTGCGGACGCGCGCGGTTGATCTCGTTGAAGAAGAAGGTGGTCAACTGCTCGCCGTGCCGCAAGAGCGGGCCCGGTTCGATGCGCGGCTTGCCGTCGGCGTCGACATAGGTGTGATAGACGAGGTCGCCCGGCATCAGGTCGATCGTGCCTTCGACGCGCTCGAATTCGCCGCCGACCACGTGCGCGAACGCCCGCAACACCGTGGTCTTGCCGACCCCGACCCCGCCTTCGAGCAGCACGTGACCCCGGGCGAACAGCGCAACGTTGATGAGCCTCAGGGTCTGCTGCTGGCCGATGACGACCTTGGCGACTTCGTTTTCGATCTGCTGGGCGTGAGAGCGCCAGTCCTGAAGCTGCTCGCCGGAACTCATCGCTGCGATCTCCTCCGGGTGGATGGTGGGCTTGCCTGTGCCTGCGCGCAGGCCTTGCTCGCGTGCCTGTGCGTGTAACTGTTCGCGATCCTGCCGGCCTGCGCCGCGAGCCGCACTCGCGGCTCGCCGGCATCGGGTCAAGCACGGTTTGTGCCGATCGCGCCCATGCGCGGCACGAGGTATGTCGCTTGCGAATATTTGTCAGGAATACTTGTCAGCCTGTCACGGCATGCGGGTACACACTGTGCCATCGGCGATAGCGGCGCACGTGAAGCTCATACACGCTGAACGAAGCCGGCACCTATCCCCGCCCCGTGCCGGCCGCGGGCTTCGCCAACCGGTTCGCGAATTCCGCGTACTCGCGCTCCAGATGCGTCGCCGCATGGTCGAGCAGAAACTGGCGGAACATCGTCGTGGTCGGCGAAAGCGGCTTCGTGCGCAGATGCACGATCTGCCAGGTGCGCTCGATGGGTGTGCCGTTCACGTCGAGCAGCGCGATCTCGCCGGTGCGCAGTTCGAGCAGCAGCGTATGCAGCGAGATCAGGCTCACGCCCATGCCCGCCATCACGGCCTGCTTGATCGTTTCGTTGCTGCCGAGCGTAACGACCTTCGCGGGCGTGAAGAGGTGCTGGCGAAACATCGTCTCGGCGGCCATGCGCGTGCCCGAGCCCGGTTCGCGCAGCAGGAACGTATCGCCGCGCAGTTCCTGCAGATCGAAACGGCGCGCGCCGCACAAGGGATGATCGAGCGGCGCGATCACGACCTGCGGATGGCGCGCGAGCGGCTCCGTGGTCGTGTCGAGTTCGGGCGGCGGACGGCCCATGATCGCGAGGTCGATCGCGTTGTCCTGTAGAAGCCGCAGCAGCGCATCGCGATTGCCGACCGAAAAGTGCACGTCGACCTTCGGGTACAGATGCGAATAGAGCGCGAGCAGTTTCGGCGCGAAGTAGGTCGCGGAACTAACGATGCCGACGTTGATCGAGCCGCTGTCGGCCTGCTTGAGCGACATCATCGCGTCTTCGGCGTCCTTGATTTCGCCGAGGATGCGGCTCGCTCGATGCGTGAGCACCTCGCCCGCCTCGGTGAGCGTGAGCTTGCGCGCGACGCGTTCAAACAGACGCAGCCCGACCGCGTCCTCGAGTTGGCGGATCTGCATCGACACGGCCGGCTGCGTCAGATGCAGTTCCTCGGCCGCGCGCGCGAAACTCGTGTAGCGGCTCGCCACGACGAAAATCTGCAACTGCCGCAGGGTCAGCGTGCGAATGAAATTCAGCTTGACCCGGTTCGTCGCGAAGCGCCCGCCCGGCATCGGAACTAGCCGCTCTGCTGGCCGAACGCGTCGAGCGCGCGCGCCGAATAGACGAGCGCCGCGCCCGCATTCATGGCGATCGCCACCGAGAGCGCTTCGGCCACCTCTTCGCGGCTCGCCCCGGCGCGCGCGGCCGCCGCGCTATGCACGGCGATGCAGCCGTCGCAACGGGTCGTCACGGCGACCGCGAGCGAGATCAGCTCGCGCGTTTTCGCATCGAGCTTGCCGCCCTTGGCGGCGGCGCCGTCGAGCGCCTGGTAGCCCGCCAGGGTGGCCGGCGTGGCGGTGCCGAGTTGGCCGATGGCCGCCATCAGCTTCGGTGTGTAGTCCTTGGTGTCGATCAGCATGCGTAGGCTCCAATGCGAGGATCAAACGGGGTGAGGGTGGTGGCGGAAAAACGCCGCGAACCGCGCATGCATGCGTAAGCACAGGCAAACGCGTGAGCACGTGCGAACACACATGCGCATGCGAACCCGCCCGGCACGCGTACAGCACGATCACGCGGCAACGCAGCGGCGCGTGCCGCACCCGTTCAACGGCTCGCCCTCGGCGCGTTCGACGGCTTGACCGGCGCCTGCCCCGGCGGCAACTTGCGCAGCACCGACTGGAAGCTCAGCGTCTCCGTGTGCGCCGGATGCGCGAAGTCGTTGTTCGGCCCCGGCACGTCGGTGCGAATCTGCATGACCTGGCCGGGCACGTCGTCGGCGAGCAGGAATGTGTAGCGCTTTCCGGTGTATTGCGCGAAACGCTCGGCGTTCGGATCGTTCAGATAAGGCTGCACGACGATGCGCCGCGCTCGGACCTGCTTGCCGCCGACCTCGCCCGGCACGGTCTCGATGCGCGGCCCCGCCGCGAGTGCAAGGCGCAGGCGCTGCTGGAAATAGCGGCGCTGGCCGCCTGTCAGGCCCTGCATCTCCGCGATGTCGTGCTCCAGAAAATAGATGATCGCCGGATTGCACTGCAGCCCGCCGATCGGCAACGCGACGCTGCCGCTATGGTCCGAGACCTGCGCGTCGCCCTTCGCGTTGTCCTCGCTCACCACGAGCACCTTGATGGTGTCGGCGCTATGCGACGGCTGCCTGGAATCGATCAGCGCGTAATCGAGTTCGGTCTGCGCGGCGACGCCATGCAGATGATCGGTCAGGAAGATCAGACGCTCGGCCGGCGTGATGTCGTCGCCGGCCGCCGCCCATGCCGCGGACGGCATGACCGCCAGCACCCCCGCCATCCCCAGCGCCACGGCGCCGAGCGCGCGCAGCCACGCGCGCCGCGGCGGCCTCACTGGGTCGCGTCGCCCGGCTTCGGCGCCGGCACGTCGACCGGTTTGAGCATCGGCACCTCGTAGGTGGCGAGGATGCCGTCGATCTTCTCGTGATTCGCGCCGATCCATTGATCCACCTTGTCCTTCCATGCCTTCTCGCCGTAACGCACGCCCATCGAGATCGTATAGTCGAAGCGGATGCCGGGCCCCGCCGGGAACGGCACGAGCCGGACTGAATCGCCGGCGCGCTTCGCAAAGTAGCCGGCAATCGGCCCCCACAGGAACACCACGTCGACGTTGCCCGCGCGCAGGTCCTGCTCGATCATCTGCCCCGGGTATTCGGCCGGATCGCCGCTTTGTACGCGGTACGACACGGCCTGGTCGATCAGGTTATGGCCGAGCAGCCAGTCCACGGCTGGCGTCTGCGTAAAGATGCCGAAGCGCAGCTTGTGCAGCACGTCGGGCGGCAGCTTGAGCAGATCGTCAGGTGTCTTGATGTTCGCGAACTCGGGACGGTTCGGCAGCACCATCGCATAGGTCGAGCGCAGATACGGCTGCGTCGTCGAGGTCATGTCGTAGCCCTTCGGCACGCCGATGATCAGGTCGCACTTGAAGCGCTCGCTGCCCTCCTCCTTCTCGCGCAGCGTGTGGCGCACGAAGCCCATGCGCTGCGGAAAATACGTGTATTCGAGCTTGTAGCCGAAATCGCTCGCCATCTGACTCGCGATGCGGTTCTCGTAGCCCTCGCCCTTGTTGTTCGACAACGGCATGTTGTTCGGGTCCGCGCACACTCTGAGCACGCCGTCCGCGCCGTCGTTGTTCGGCAGCGCCGGGCCGTCCGCCCGGACCGCGGCGCTGGCGAGCGCCGCGCAACAGAGCGCGCCGGCGATAACGGCGACATGCACGGACATGCTTCTCTTATCACGCATCGTGAGCCTCCGGAAGAATGACAGCGCCACGCGTTATTTGGCGTCGATGGCTTGCAGATCGCCCGGCTTGATCTGCCCATCGGAGCGACCCTTCAGATACGCATACAGGTTTTCCCAGTTCTTCTGCATCATCTGGCTCGAACTGAAATCGGGCATGCCCTTGGCCACCCGTCCGCCGAACACCGTGCGGTGAAACTCGTCCTTGTCGAGCGTCTTGAACGCGTCGATCAGCGACGGCCCGACCATGCCCTGTTGCTGCGCGCCGTGGCAGCGTTCGCAAGCGAGCGCGCGCCAGGTTTTCCATCCCAGCAGCGTCGCGCTGTCGACCTTGTTGCCGTCGACCACCTTGTACGCAACCTGCTGCGCACTCGGGGCATTGTTCTGGGCGTATCCGGCGGGCAGCAGAACGAACGCGGCGGGCAGCGCCGCGAGCAACAGGATTGATCGGCCTTTCATGCATCTGTCTCCTGGTTGGGCGCGCCCCCGGTTTCATCGACTCATCCGCAAACGGGGCGCGCGGGGTAATGCGTGGATCCGGCGGCGTGAATCCGGCGGCGTGGGTCCGGCGAGGCTGACGAAACGGCCGGCGCACTGTATCGAATGCAACCCATGCGCCGGCCGTGCCCGTGCAGATGGCCCCGCTCGTTCAACGCCTCATTCAGCTCTTTTCATTAGGAATCGCGAACACGAACAGCGTGCCGCCGAGCGCCGTGTACTTCGCCAGCTCGCGATAGCCGCCGACCGCGCCGAGACCTTCGTTCGACTTTTCCAGACCGGCTGCCATGCCGATGCCGGCCCAGCCGCCGATGCCCGAGTACACGCCGACATACTGCTTGCCCTGGTACTCGTAGGTGAAGACGTTGCCGATGATTCCCGACGGCGTCTTGAAGCGCCACAGTTCCTTGCCGTCCTTGATGCGGACCGCCTTCAGGTAGCCTTCGAGCGTGCCGTAGAAGGCGATGCCGCCGCCGGTGGCGAGCACGCCCGACCATACCGAGAACTTCTCCGGCTTCGAGTAGAGGATCTTGCCCTTGCTCGCGTCCCACGCGATGAAGTTGCCCATCGCATTGTTCTCGTTCGGGCCCGGATACATCGACAGCGTCGCGCCGACATACGGCTGGCCCGACACGTAATCGACATCGAACGGTTCGTAGTCCATGCAGACATGGTTGGTCGGCACGAGGAACATGTTCGTGTTCGGATCGAACGCGGCCGGCTGCTGGTCTTTCGAGCCGAGCGCGGCCGGACAGATGCCCTTCACGTTGTGGTCGGAACCGGCCGCCTGGGTCGAGTACGCCGCGTTGCGAATCGGCAGGCCGCTATGCAGATCGACGCGATCGGCCCAGTTCACCGCCGGGTCGTACTTCTGCGCGACCAGCAGCTGGCCGGTTTCGCGATTGAGCGTATAGCTGAAGCCGTTGCGGTCGAAGTGAACGATCGCGGGCACCTTCTTGCCGTCGATGGTGAGGTCCGACAGGATCATCTCGTTGACACCGTCATAGTCCCATTCGTCGTGCGGGGTCATCTGGTAGACCCAGCGGGCCATGCCGGTATTCAGGTCGCGCGCGAAGATCGACATCGACCACTTGTTGTCGCCCGGGCGTTGCGTCGGGTTCCACGTGCCCGGATTGCCGGTGCCGTAGTAGACAAGGTTCAGCTTCGGGTCCCACGCATACCAGCCCCACGTGGTGCCGCCGCCGAGCTTCCACTGGTCGCCCTTCCACGACTTCAGCGACGAATCCGCGCCCACCGGCACCATCTTGCCGTCGGCATACGTCATCGTCTTTTGCGGGTCGAGCAGCATTTCGTTGTCGGGGCCGGTGCTGTACGCGGTCCAGACCGGCTTGCCGGTCTTGATGTCGTAAGCGATCAGACGCCCGCGCACGCCGAACTCGCCGCCCGAGATGCCGGTCAGCACCTTGTCGCCGAATACGTGCGGCGCGTTGGTGTTGGTTTCGCCCGCTTTCGGGTTGCCGTTCTGCGCGGTCCACACCACCTCGCCGGTCTTCGCGTTGAGCGCGACGAGCTTGGTGTCGGCCTGCTGCAGGAAGATCTTGCCGTCACCGTAGGCGAGGCCGCGATTCACGGTATCGCAGCACATCACGGAGATGACCTGGTCGTCCTGTTTCGGTTGATACTGCCAGAGGAAGGTCTGATCCTTCAGGTTGATCGCGATCACCTTGTTGGGGAACGGCGAGTGGATGTACATCGTGTCGCCGATCACGAGCGGCGCGCCTTCGTGGCCGCGCAGCACGCCGGTCGACATGGTCCATGCGACCTGCAGCTTGCCGACGTTGCTCTCGTTGATCTGCTTGAGCGGACTATAGCGGTGATTCGCATAGTCACCCGCCTGGGCCGCCCAGTTGGCGGGGTTTTTCATCAGTCCGTCGAGCTGCGAATCGGCCTGTGCAGCCAGCGAGCTAAAGGCTGCCGATGCGAGGATCGCGAGCCCAAGAACCACAGTGCGTAAGTTCATGTCTCCTCCAGAATTGTCCTGCTGTTCAACTCACGAATGACCCACGCTACCTCGTCGCATCGTGCGCGCCTTCTCGAGTACAGGTAACGATCGGAACGCCCTATCCCGATTCGATGTCGGGCTTCGCGGCGCATGAACGGCCAACGCATATTCCATGCCGGAAATGCGCCGGGGTGGCGTGGCATGCCGGCCGCGAGAGCGAATGCGCGGCGTGCGGGTCGCGTCACGGCGGGTCTCACGGCAGGTGTCGCGGCGCTTGTCACGGCGTGTGTCATGGCACTTGCGCCGCTCGCGCGGCAGCCGTTTGCGCGCGCCGCGGAGCAACCTTGGGGTGGTTGCGTCACGGAAAGCGGCACATACTGTGTCACTTCCGGGATGCGCAACGTGTCCTTTGCCCGGCAACGGGCGACCGAGGAGCAAACAGTCATGGCACACACAGAGAAGGTCTATTCCGACGACGAGATCAAACAACGCCTCGCCGGCCCGCTCGAACACTGGTATTACGAGGACGGCTGGCTGCGGCGCAAGTACCGGACCGAAGGCTGGAAAGGCACGCTGATGGTGGTCAATACGGTCGGCCATCTCGCGGAAGCCGCGTGGCATCACCCCGATCTGACGGTCTCCTATGCATTCGTGATCGTGAAGCTGATGACGCACAGCGCGAAGGGCATCACCGACAAGGACTTCGCGCTCGCCACGAAAATCGAGTCGGTGATCCACTGGCAGCCGGGCCTCGAAGGCGGAGCGCTCGAAGGCACGCCGGCCGACGACCAGCGCTTCCGCTATATCAAGTACGACGCGCCGAAGGCGGGGTAAGGCGGTTGAGGCGGCGGGGCCCGCCTCATGCCTCATGCCTCACGCTTGACACCTCACGCAACCCCGCACCGCATCGTCCGATGAAACAGCGGGTGACACAGTGCACCTTCGGCGTCACATAGCGTCCATTCCCGCGCGGGACAGCGCGGCGCGCAACGCGCCGCACGCCGGGTCCCCCGGCCGCCGGTTTTCCCGGCACGGTCCCCGCACATCCGCGGCAAATTCTCGGCACATCCAGCCAGGCCGCGCTTCGCGCGCGCCTGGTACGGCTTCTGCTTGAAGTCCTCGGCGCGCCGCCGCGACGGCCCACGCCGCATTCACGGACGCCCTTGCGCCGGCATCTGCTCAAGCATCTGCCGAGGCGCACACCACGCCTACCTGCCAGGGATACCTAAGGACACTCGAGATGCCGCTCCAGCTTCGCCGACTCCAGCCCTGCACGGCCATCACGATCGACGCCCCCGCGCGCCTGCATCTGGGTTTTCTCGATCCGAACGCGTCGCTCGGACGCGCGTTCGGCAGCCTCGGCCTCGTCATCGACGCCGAGGGCACGCGGCTCGAAGCACGGCTCGCGGAGCGCGAGCGCATCGACGGCGCGATCGGCGCGGCCGAGCGCGAGCGCATCGCGCTGTGCCTCGCGCGGCTGCAAGCG